>CAZLJY010000168.1:0-11096 GCA_964559945.1 uncultured Gammaproteobacteria bacterium
CCGACATACCCACCTTGTCCAAAGGTACCAAATCAATGGCAAAGGAAAATGCAATCAGCACCAACAGTAAGGTTGCAGCAGAAAACAGCGCCGTTGCCAGCAATTTGCCCAGAGCCAATGCGGCACGGGATACGGGCTGGGCCAGCAAGGGTTCCAGTGAGCCTTGCTCTCGCTCCCCTGCAGTAGTGTCGATGGCCAGGTAAAAGCCTCCCATGAACAGCGAGAAGATGACGAAATAAGGAATAACACCAAGAATAGCCACCGCTTGTGCCGAGGGTGAAGCCACATTGCTGACATTGATCGCTAACGGCTGCACCACCGCCGGACTAATGCCGCGAACCTGCAAACGCATGGCCGCCAAGGTTGAATTGTAGCCGCGTAACACCGTTCTCACCCGGCGGAAATCTCGCTCAGAATCTTTCGTCCGGGAGCTGTCATAGATCAGTCGTAGGGAGGCTGGCGTGCCTGCAGATAAACTCTCGCCAAATTCCTCAGGAACCACCAGCACAACGCCATGGTCCCGATTCGCCACCGCGCTATCCGGGTCTTCCGGGCCTTCTACCGGATCAACATTGTTTTGACGCAGAAAATCCATCAGGTTCGGCGCTCGCTCAAGACCAACCACCGGCAAGGTGATCGCCTTTTCTGCGTCGCTCACTGTGGTTTCCAGTACAAAAGACATCAACCCCATAAACAGAGCGGGCGACAGCACTGCCATCCCAAGGGCGGAAAGCACTGTCCGGCGATCGCGCACATTGTCTTGTACTTCTTTCAAAAATACCGTCAGTAGAGCGCTCATTCCAAACCCTCCTCTGAGCCGATGGCCTTGACGAAGGCATCTTCCAAATTTTCTTCGCCAGTGCGTTCCCGCAGTTGCTGGGGACTGCCAGATGCCACCACTTTACCCTTGCCGATGATGACAATTTCATCGCACAAGGCGGCCACCTCCTGCATCACGTGTGAGGAGAACAACACACAATGACCGGCATCACGCAAACGCCGTATAAGTTCTCTGAGTGCTCGGGTGGCCATCACGTCAAGGCCGTTGGTGGGTTCGTCCAAAATGACATTGCGCGGGGAATGCACCAATGCTCGGGCCAACGCTACTTTGGTCCGCTGGCCTTGGGAAAAACCCTTGGTCCGACGGTCAAGAAAATCGTCCATCTCCAGCATGTCCGACAGCTCTTCGATACGACGTTCCAGTGACGCCCCGCTCATACCATTCAATTTGCCGAAATAGCGCACATTTTCCCGCGCTGACAGACGGGGATAAGGGCCCGAGCCATGGGGCAAGGCACCCGTGGCTTTGCGCGCGGCTAAAGAATGTGTCACCACATCAAAGCCATCTACCGTGGCGCTGCCCCGGTCAGGGCGCAAAACGGTATAAAGGACTCGCAAGGTGGTGGATTTACCTGCGCCATTGGGCCCAAGCAATCCGGTAATTGCGCCATCAGGGGCCGAAAATGATACGTCGGCAACGGCCTCAACCTTGCCAAATCGTTTGCCGATAGCATTCACTTCAATCATGGTTTTGGCCCAGAAAAATCTTCAAAAAATGCCAATGGCCCCAGCCGGTTAATGCAATCGGCATCCACCGCAGAGGGATCCGCTGTTTCGACAAAATTCGCCAATACCCTAGGCATACATCCTCGCATCGCTATGCCATGCCCCTGGCCCGGTGCTACGACGGTTTGCTGATTGCTCAGCGTTTGTGCTGCCAGCGCGCCGTTTTCTGGCGGCGTGACCGGATCAAATTCACCGGATAACACCAGTACGGGCAGATCAGAGCTTAACGGCTGATTAAAGTCATCATCCATCAACCCGCGCGGCCAGTGTTGACAAATCGCCCGAAGAGACGCCATTTGGTCCGGCCCCATGTAGGTGTCGCGCAGCTCCTGATCGTTAAAGCTTTCAACAAAGGGCATATCCTCGGTACAAACCACGGAATTGTGCATCCCCATGGCCAGGGCGGTGGACAGAGATTCACCGGCCATTTGGGCCTGGGCCGCAAGGGGTTGGAGGTTGCCGTTGTAGGCTTCGTGAATCAGCAGCGGAATCAGCGCTTGCGACTCTCGCTGATAGCTCATCAGGCGAACGGCCATCACTAAATGTTGCTGAGTAAAGGTCATCGGCGTCCCGCGACCGGTGATTGGGTCGCTGATCGTCAGCTCCTGAGGGTTTTGGTCGAGGCGACTGGCCAGCACTGACAGTTTCACCTCCAGATCGCCAAAGCGTTGGTTACAACTGCTTGATGCTTCGCAGCGGGCAAAAATGTCGTCCAGAGTATTTTGCCCGAACCGAGCGATATCCGGGCCAAGATGCCATTGAGGAGGCACTACCCCATCGATAATGACGCTGCGAGTTTGTTCCGGGTACCGACGCATATAGTGCAATGCAACCCGGGTGCCATAAGACACGCCGTAGATATTGAGGCTAGGATAATTCAGTGCCATCCTCACTGCTTCCAGGTCCTTTACCGCAACGCTGGTGGTATAAAAGCGAGGGTTACCGGGTAAATCAGCCAGGCAATCCTGACTGAATTTGGCGGCCAAAACGGGATCAAACTCAATCGCCCCATCGTCTTCTTCAGACAAGGCGCAGCGCATGGGATTGGACTTACCGGTACCACGCTGATCGATCAGAAGAATATCGCGAGACTTTCTAACCCCGTCGAAGGCATCTTCCATGCTCACGTAGAGTTCCACCGAAGACCCACCCGGCCCGCCTTGAATGACGACTAAGGGGTCCTCTGCTGGTGTGGGCGCGCGAGCGGCAATCAGGGCGACATGAAGCTCAATGGTCTTGCCATCGGGTTGGTCAGGATTTTCCGCAACCGGAAAAACGCCGCACTGGGCATCTGCTGATTGAACACCAGCGGTATCAAATATCCGGCAAGGTGTTAGGGAAAGTTCCGCCGCAACCAGATCGCTGCAAAGCAAAAATCCGGACCACAGCACAATGGTCGGCAATAGCGCCCTGGCGGGCCGCCGGTAGGTAACGTCTTGGGAAGTCATTGCATAATTATCGCAAACCCTGACCCCGACGCACAGGGTCATTGGACACAGATGACAATCACCCACGATTTGGCCCAGGCAGCGGTATAATGCCCCACCGTCCAATGGCCGAGTTTTATGCCTAATTTGCGCCACCTGATGAGCGATTTTGGATTTGAGTCGAATGACGACTACGAATACCAGATGCGCTGTTTTCTTAACGCCCCAGGGCGAGAGCTTCGTTGCCTCAACATTGAAGGCGATATGGAGCGTCGCAAGACGGCGTTTGCCAATGCTCTGGCTGGCGCCCTTGAGTACGATCACGTGCTATTCCACGATTTCTCCCAACCTGAAGCGCCGCAGGAGGTGGAAACCGATCAAGAGCAGGCACCGCTGAGTGCTTTTGACCGTACGGTCTCAGAAGCCTGTGCCTACAGCGAAGCCAACACCACGATACTGATTATTGATCAACTGCAGCAGGCGGATTTCAGACACCACATTCGTCTCAATACCTTTGTTCGCACTGCCCAGTGGTCTTACCCTCTGGCCACACTCACCGCCAATCCGCGCAATTTTTTATTGTTCTTGGTCTCAGAGGAGCCGCTTTACCATTCACTGCAAAAAGTGAGTTTCCGGCTCTGGACTGACCCGGGTACCAGCCAGGTGGCCTATCAAGCTCAGGAATTCGGATTGGAGCCTGCCGCGGCGCCGGTATTTGCTGCCCTCAGTGCTTTGTTCAGCCAACTTGAGGTGACCCCAACCCCCAGCGAAATGCAGCGGGTCATTGATGATTTGCTAAGCCGAGCCCATACCGCGGATTTTCTCCGTCACAGCATTTACGGCTGGACGGAAGGTGTGGATCACGCGGCCCTTTACGGTGTCGAAATCAAACCAGCGGTAGACCAGGTATTGGCGGCAGTGTCCGCCTACTTGGGCGTAGATGAAATTGAAATGGTCGGCGATACCGATGGCTGATCCACGCCAGACCTCAATCCGACAAAGCCTATTAAATAATATGCTTCTGCTGGTTTTACTGGTGGGACTAGCCATCCTGGTGACCACCTTCATTGGCGCCGACCGGCTCACCCGTAGTTTGTCGCGAATTTTGATCGGTCAAACCATTGACCGCACCGAGGCCCAGGTGGCCCAGTTCATGACACCGGTTCGCCATGCACAAACCTTGCTGCAGCATTGGACCGCGTCAAACCTGGTGGACCCACCAACAGGTCAAGGAGCTCGTAATCTGATCTGGCCGTTATTGAAGGCATCACCGCAACTGTATGGCGCACTGATAGTGGACCCACAACGCCAAGTTCTGCAGGTCAATCGCTTAAGCGATGTTTGGACACTCAATTTGGTGGATGGCAGCGGCGCTCAGCCCGCTCGCACCATGGCCCTTGAGAGTGAATCTCTCAGCTGGGGTCCCATCGACTATCAGTTCGACCCGGCAGATCGTCTTTGGTATCAGCACGTGCTTGACGCCCCACTAGGGGAAATACGCTGGACTGAGGCCTACCAATTCATCGGTTCTGGCCTGCCAGGAATCACGGCATCGAGCCGGATCCAAGATAGTGCCGGGAAAACCTGGGTTGTGGCGCTAGATGTTCTGTTGGAGGACATCTCAGAGTTCACCCGAAATTTCGACGTGGGGTATCAAGGGCTAGTTCTAGTAACCGACGACACCGGACAAATTATTGGTCTACCCAACCTGCCCCAATTTGCCGCCCGAAGCGCTCGCGACAACGCGTTTCTAAAACGTCCTCACGAACTGGATTTCGCCTTGGCAATGGATGCAGCGACGGCCTTTCAATCCAACCCCAATGGCTCCGTTGAGGTGGACCCGGTTCGATTCCGATCCGACGGGCGTCATTGGTGGGGTCAAGCCAAATGGATACCGCTAAATGCCAAGCAACAGCTGTTTACCGGCGTATTGGTTCCTGAGGACGAGATGCTGGGTAGCATTCAGCAACTGCGCCTGCTGCTCGTTAGCGTTGTGCTGGCGGTAGTCGCCTTTGCTGTTTATCGGGCTATTGCCTTATCCCGTCGCTATGCCGTACCCATAACCCGACTGGCCAACCAAAGCCTATTGATGAGCCAAGGCGATCTGACCCTTCGCAATCCGATTCAGTCGTCCCTGCTAGAGGTGACCAATCTCGCCAAAGCCCATGAGTTGATGCGCTCAGGACTGGCCAATCTGCTGAAGCTGGAGGATGACCTTAAATTGGCGCGCCAAATTCAGCAGAAAACCTTTCCTCAAGAGTTTCCCACGGTGCGCAGTTACCAGATTGCCGCGGGCAGTCGTCCCGCCGAAGCCACTGGCGGTGATACCTACGATGTAATGGGAATCAGGCGACAAGGGAAACAAGCAACCCTAACCAAGCAACACCCAGACGAGGTGTACCTGGTGCTGTCTGATGCAACAGGACACGGCATGGGCCCTGCCCTAACCGCAGCCGAGGTTCGCTCGCTGTTCCGCATGGGTGTTCGTCTGGGTAGACCCCTGACGGAAATTATTACCCAGATGAATGAGCAACTGGTGGCCGATTCCCACGGCGGCCGCTTTGTGACGGCCTGGCTAGGACAACTAAATCCGGCGGACCATCAATTGCATGTTTTCAGCGCCGGCCAGGCGCCAATCCTGCATTATCAAGCCGCCAACGACAGTTTCCTTGTTATGCAAGCCGACGCACCACCATTGGGGGTATTGGCAGATATGGCACCTCAGACCGTCACTATCGATCTTGCCCCAGGGGACATTATCGCCACGCTTTCAGACGGTGCCTTTGAGGCGAAAGCCAGTGACGGCGAGCGGTTTGGTCAAACCCGGGTTGAGCAATTGATACGGGTTAACCGGACCCAGTCGGCGGAACATATTTTGGCCGCCATTGACCGGGCACTAATTCGGTTTCTTGATCAACAGGACGCCCACGACGACCAAACCGGCATCATCCTTAAGTGTGTCAGCCGGCCCCGCTAACGGCGCCGGGAGCACGTCATGGACCTGTCAATCGTTATCGTCAATTTCCGCGCTTGGCAAGATCTCAGGGCCTGCCTTAAGTCGCTCGGTTATCTGAGCAACTCAGCAACGCTGCGTTGTGAAGTGATTGTGGTAGACAACCATTCAGCCGACGGCGAACTGACCGCGTTTCGGCGGGACTTTAAGTGGGTTCAGTGGCTAGAAAACCCAAGCAATCAAGGCTTCGCCAGTGGCTGCAATTTGGGCGCGGCAAAGGCCACCGGTGAAACCTTGCTATTCCTCAATCCGGATTGCGTTGATCACAACCAAGCCATCTCAATCAGTTGGGAGTTAGCCCGTGGCAGCTCTCAGATCACCGGCATTCAACAGCAAAGTGAGCAGGGGCATTTGCAAAAGGTTGGCGGACAATTTCCGCGGTGGTGGGCCGTTGCTGGTCCCGGCAGATGGGTTTGCAGTTTTGCACGCCGGTTAAAACTCAGCGGGAGCAAAGGCGCCTTTCAGTGGATCACCGGCGCCTTCCTCATGATCAGTCAGCGGGATTTTCTAGCCTTGGACGGATGGGATGATGAGTTCTTCATGTACTCTGAGGACATCGACCTTTGCCGCCGAGGCGCAGGTATAGGATTGCGTTGCAAAGTGCTGACTCAATGCTCAATCATTCATCGCCACGGTGGCTCAAGTCGCATCAATCGACAAGTTAAAGCGCTGACTCGGTCTGAGGTGACCATCTCGCGCCATCGGTATATTCAGAAACATTTAACCGGCGCCAAACGCCTATTGGCCCACGCTCAGGTGGTACTGTTTGAGGCCTTACCAACGATTATTATTAGCTGGCTAGCACCAGCCACTGCAGCGGGTCAGCGCGGTGGCTATTTGCGCAGGTTTTATTCCCAAGTGAAAAAAACGGGTCAGTGGCGCAGCCCCCTCGTGTCCCATCCGCCCGAGCTTTAGCGACTTGCGGTAACGTTGCTCGTGACGGCGTTTTCAGCCGCCGAATGGCCACCAACTGCCATCTTCCAGACTGGCTTCGCAACGCTTTAATTGAGCACCCCACTCTTTGGCCCGGCTGTCGACTTTCTTTGCCACCCCTTTCAACCACGCTTTGCTGTTATAGGTCTTTCGTGAGTAGCCACCGTGACCCTCGTGATATGCCAAGTATTGACCATAGGGATCCCATTTCGACAGCCCAACCGTTCGCCGGGAAACATCTGAATACCAGCCGACAAAATCTATCGCATCGTCAAAGTTGTCCCGATCAGCGCCGCGATTATCGGTATCGCGCCGATACCAATCCCAGGTTTCGTCTTTGGCCTGGGCATAACCGTAGGCACTGGAAGGACGAGTGGTAGGTATGACACCCATTAATCGGCGCCGCGGGGGAGCAGCATCCGCCACGAAGCGGGATTCTTGGTGGATAATCGCCATCTGAATGTGCACCGGCGTCCCCCAGCGCTTTTCAGAGGCTTTTGCGGCGCGAAACCAACGGGGCTTCTCAGAAAAAATGGCGCAAATACTGGAGGTATCTGAGGGTGGGCGCGTAGCGCAGCCGCCGATCAGCAACAATGTTGGCAAAAAGAGAAAGGTGGACCACAGCGCCAGCTTGACCCCACTAAGCCACTCCCGGCGCCGATAAATGCTCAGTAGACTGACCAGTTGGTCTCCCACCAAGCCAGGAATTCGTCAAATTCAATGGCGTCGGAACCATCTTCATCAATGGCGTTGAAGGCGACATCTGCCTCCGATTGACTGGCCTCGGGAGCAATAACCCGGAACAATTCGCGAAATTCTTTGATATCCAGATGTCCACTGCTGTCTGAGTCAAAGTACTCAAACTCTTTGCGTACCTTGGCGATGCGTTCTTGGCTCAGCTCCTGCACGGCGTTTCCTCACTCGATAGTCAGGGCGAACTATAAGCGCTAGCTTGGGTTACGCACAAGGCGTTGCAGCATCCATCTAATTCAGCGCTGGGTAAGAAATTTCCAAAACGCTATAGTCCGCATCTCCCGCAGGTGTGGACACCGAAAATTCGTCGCCCACCCGGCGTCCCAACAAGGCCTTGGCCATCGGCGAGTCGATACTGATATGACCTTTTGCGGCGCCGATTTCATCAGCGCCAACCAGTCGATATCTCTGCTGAGTTCCGGCACTATCGTCAAGGACAACCCAGGCCCCAAAGAATACGCGACTACGATCTGCCGGAAGTTGATCCACCACGCTGACCACATCCAAGCGTTTGGCCAGGTAACGGATTCGTCGATCCATTTCTCGCAGTTGTTTCTTGCGATAGATGTATTCTGCGTTTTCCGACCGATCACCTTCGGCGGCGGCTTCGCCTAGAGCTTTGACCACTAGGGGTCGCTCCCGACGCCATAGTCGTTCAAACTCCGCTTTCAGGGACTTGTGGCCGGCCTGTGTGATGTAGCGAGACGGCGTCGCAGGTGTACTGGACATGGGAATGGAAAAATTTGGAAAGGCAATGCTAAGTGTAAACCATGACTGACGAAACTCTGGGCGCAAAACCCATTGCCCCCATCATCATCAAATTGGGTAGCGCGGTGGCCAGAGACCCAAGTGGGTTGCTGGATAAGGCCAGTCTAACTGCCATTGCGAGCCAAATCGCCGACTTGGCCAATGCAGGCCAACCGGTGGTGTTGGTGTCCTCCGGCGCGGTTGCCGTGGGCATGGGCAACGCGCCTGAGTCTGTGCTCAAAGAACGCCATCCCGTGCAGCGACGCCAGTTGTTAGCCGCCATCGGTCAGACCGCATTGATGACCTTTTATCAACAGGCATTTGAACGCCATCAGCTCACCGCAGCCCAAGTGCTTGCCACCCGGCAAGATTTTGCCAGTCGCAGGCACTATCTGAACATGCGAGGCTGCCTACTCAGTGCGCTGGATCACCGTATCGTTCCGGTGGTCAATGAAAATGATGTGGTGTCTGTCACCGAACTGATGTTTACCGACAACGATGAACTGGCCGCCCTACTCGCCTCGATGCTTGGCGCTCGACAATTGATATTGCTCACCGATGTGGACGGCGTGTTCGACGGCCCACCCAGCGCCCCGGACAGCCAGCTGATTGACCGCTGGACGGGACAATCGTTTTCGCCCGACACCGGCAGCAACACATCAGAATTTGGTCGCGGCGGTATCGCCAGCAAAATTCGCAGTGCGCGCAAGCTCGCCAATCTCGGCACTGAGGTGTGGATTGCCCAGGGACGGCGGCCTGGCGTGATCAGCGACATCGCGGCTGGTCGCGGTTATGGCACTTGCTTTCCCGCTCAAACCAAACAACCCACCCAACCCAAACGCTGGTTGGCCAGCGCCCCGGCTGGCGGGGCCAGCGTCACGGTAAATTCCGGTGCCGCGGCGGCCTTGCTTAGCCCCAATCGATTGGCCAGTCTGCTGCCTGTGGGAATTGTCGCCATTAGTGGCCAGTTCTCCCGCGGCGATATCATCGCCATTGTCGACGAAACCTCCGGACCCATCGGTTATGGTCGGGCACAATACGGGGTTGAAATCGCCCGTAAACGCATTGGCCAGCAACAACAAAAACCCCTGATCCACTACGATTACCTATATATCGAATCATGAATAGATCCTCGACAACCGACCATCACCCAGCACCTCAGGACTCTGTCCATCAACGGGTTCAAGGGGCGCTAGGACGGGTAAAAACCGCTTCACGGTTGCTGGTGGGCGCAACACCAGCGCAGTTATCGGCGGTGGTTCATACGATCGCCGATCGCTTGCGCGATAACATTCAAGGGATATTGGAAGCCAACGCGCTAGATCTGCAGCGGATGGACCCAGAAAACCCAAAGTACGACCGTTTGTTATTAAACGCGCAGCGGATAGAACAAATCGCTGCTGATATCGACAATGTCGCTGAGCTTGATTGCCCAGTGGGTCAGGTGCTGGAACGCAAGACCTTGGACAATGGCCTGCAGTTGGAAAAAACCCGAGTTCCTTTGGGGGTTGTTGCGATCGTGTTTGAGTCCCGCCCCAATGTCACAGTCGATGTGTCGGCGCTGTGCCTTATGAGCGGCAATGCCGCCTTGTTGAAAGGCAGTCGTGACGCCAGTGACTCCAACAAAGCAATCGTTAAGGTCATCCACGGCGCCCTAGCGGAACACGACCTGCCCACCGATGCCATCACCCTAGCCCCTGCTGAGCGCGAAGCTCTGAAACCGGTGCTGGAAGCCACCGAGGTGGTGGATGTCGCCATCCCCAGGGGCAGCCAGGGGCTGATCGACCATGTCAGAGAACATGCCAAAATACCGGTTATCGAGACTGGTGCGGGAATCGTTCACGTCTACGTGGACGCCAGTGCGGACCAGCAAAAAGCCCGCGCCATCGCTACCAATTCAAAAGCGCGACGGGTCAGCGTCTGCAATGCCTTGGACACTCTGCTTATTCATGAATCCAGACTGACAGACCTACCCGAAATTCTGCAAGACTTAGGACATATTCATAACGCCAAAGTATTGGCTGATGAGGCGGCCTTCCAAGTCCTGGAAGGTCATTATGGCGGTGAATTGCGCCGCGCCCAGGCAGAGGACTTCGGTCAGGAATTTTTGGCCATGACCCTGGCTGTAAAAGTCGTTGGAGATTTCAATGAAGCCTTGGACCATGTCAGCCTTCACTCTTCCGGTCACAGCGAGTCGATTGTTGCAGAAGATACAACCGCACTGGAAACCTGGCTGCGCTGCGTTGACGCGGCTGCCGTTTACGCCAACGCCTCCACTGCCTTCACCGACGGGGCTCAGTTTGGTATGGGCGCGGAAATTGGCATCAGCACCCAGAAACTGCATGCTCGAGGGCCTATGGCGCTGCCGGAATTAACGAGCTACAAATGGATTGTGCGGGGCGACGGACAGACCCGGGCCTGAAATAGCCCGGCAAAAAACGCTTAAGCGCATTTACCACCCATAGGCTGGGGCTGATAACTAGTCAGCGCCCAGGTCCTGCGCGTCTCAATGGTATGGCGTGTAATCGTAACCCAGCGCTTCGGCGACTTCTTTTTGCGTCACTTTGCCACGAAACACGTTCAAGCCGTTGCGTAGGTGGGGGTTGTGCGCCATGGCAGCCTCAGCGCCTTTTTGCGCCAGCGAGATGACGAAAGGC
>CAZLJY010000169.1:0-10979 GCA_964559945.1 uncultured Gammaproteobacteria bacterium
GTATGGGTGGGTGGGGTACCTATTGTCACGGCAATGAGGGCAATCTTGCCAAGGGACTGACCGACAAATATCAGACCCTGATCATCGACTACCGTGGTGTCGGTGATTCTGCTGACGACCTTTCCCAGCCAGCCACTATGAAAATGCACGCCATGGACGTGATGGCGTTGCTGGATCATCTTGGTTGGACCAATGTGCATTTTGTCGGTCTGGTTGGGATGGGTGCCTGTGTCGCTCAGGAAGTGGCCATTGCACGACCTGAACTGGTGCGTTCGATGGTCAACATGGGCTGTTGGGCGGCTGTTGATGACATGCTCAAAGACCAGTTGGAGCTGTTTCGAGACGTCCACCGTGACATGGGGTTTGACGCGTTTCAGAAGCTGGTGTGCTGCTATTCGTTTCGCAGCGATTTCTACAACAAAAACCGTGCTCGCCTGCTAGCGCCCAGTGGACCCTGGTCAGAACTTATTGGCCGCCAGACCACCCATGCCCGGTTAGTTGATGCCTGCATCAGCCACGATGTACGGGATCAGTTGGGCCAGATCAGCGCCCCGACCTTACTTGTCCACTCAGGCATGGACGTCATTACGACACCTAAATACACCCGGGAAATTGAGTCTCTGATACCTTCAGCCATTGGCGTCGACATGCCTGAAGTGGCCCACGTGGTGGCTGGCAAAGAACAAAAGATCGCCTTTTGCGAGATTTTGTTTTCCTTTTTAGATAAGCATTGATTTCTACCTAACGCAGCGCTGAGCTCAGCACTAAGACGGGTTTGCCGTGCCCCCTGTAAAATCCGGAGTGGGTGGGCGGTTTGGGGTAATCCGACGAGGCCGCAGCTGCAATGAGGTCCTCAGTCGGATGGCTCCCTGCGGTCCGCTTTACTCCGACTGAGGACCTCATTGCAGCTGCGGCCTCTCGCCTCAGTGGTTGTTTTCGGATTGGCAATTCCGAGCCCTTTTCTTGTTGGGCTATCGGGGCTCTTTTTGCGCTCAAGTATCCACACGCCGGTGACGATCATGGCGCTGCCGACCAGTTGTAAGGGATGCATGGTTTCGTCCAGGATGATCCAGGCCATCAGAACGGTGGCGGCGGGGCCTAAGGTGCTGATCATGCCGCCTCGGGTTGCGCCAATTTTGGCCACACCCTGACCCATGAGCACCAGGGGTAAAACGGTGACGCCGATCACCATAAGCAACATCAGCCACCAGAAAGTGTCGGTTTGTTGGGCCAGCTCGGACAGCTCAGCATTGACGAAAAAGTGTCCAGCAAAGCCTAAGCCTGCCGCCGTCATGGCCCAGGTGGTGAATTGGAGAGAACCCATCAATGGGCCGTAGCGACCGTTAATGAGATAAAATGCGGCAACGCCTACTGCTGCGATCAATACTAAGCCTGCGCCCAGCCAATTGCCCGCCAGTAGGTCGCCGTCGAAGGCCCCAACCGCTAGCATCACACCCACGTAGGTCAGTAGCAGGGACCAAACCGTTGCAGCCGAGGGTAAGCGGCGGGTGCGCAAAATTTCGAAACTCACGATCAGGATGGGGTAGCTAAACAGGATGACTCGTTCCAAAGAGGCGTCGATCAACGTCAGCGCGTAGAAATCCAAATAGGCGCCAACGTAATAGCTCAAAAAACCGATGGCCATAGCGATGACCAGGTGGCCTGGGTTTACTGCCAGCATCGGTTTTAGTCCGATTCTGAACACGGCCCAGCCCCAAAAGCCGAAAATGGCGATGACGGACCTGACCGAAGCCACCATTGTGGCGTCGGCACCCTGGGCATACATGAGTTTGGCCACAATGCCTTTAGCTGAAAGCAGAAAGGCGCCCAGGGCGACACAGATTATCCAGATCAGCGCCCCACTGTCGGCCGGCTCATCGTTGGGGGTTTTTAAATGTCCGGACATTTACTCTATACTCGTTGATCGCAGGATAACAATCCAATCAAGCTGTTTGGGAGAGGCACCGATGACTGATCGCTCAATGGCCCTAGTAGGGTTCGTGCAAGCGCAAAACTGCTCCAATTACGCAGCCTCCTGGAGACACCCAGAGGCCGATCACGGGTTCTTAACCTTGCCATACTACCAGCGAATCGCCAGTGCCCTGGAGCGCGGTAAATTCCAGCTAATGTTTTTCGACGACCGCCTGGCTATGCCCGATATTTTCGAGGGCAATCACGCCGAATCGGTGCGCAACGGGGTTCGGGTGGTGAAGCTTGATCCCATGGTGGTGTTGTCAACGCTGGCTGCCGGTACAGAGCGTTTAGGGTTGGGCGCAACCATGTCCACCTCCTATTACCCACCATTCCACGTGGCCCGGTCATTTGCCACTCTGGATCATCTCAGTCAGGGTCGGGCCGGTTGGAACGTGGTGACCTCACTGAATGATTCGGAAGCATGGAACATGGGGGCAACCCAGTCCATTGCCCATGATACGCGCTATGACCGCTCAGATGAGTTCATGGAGGTGGTTCTTGGCCACTGGAACGCCTGGGAAAAAGATGCCCTAACCCTGGATCGCCGTAGCGGCGATTTTGCTGACCCGAATAAGGTGTCGCGACTTGATCATGTGGGAGAACATTTTCGTTCCCGTGGCCCTCACACCGTGCCGCAAACGCCTCAAGGTCACCCGTTGGTGATACAGGCTGGACAAAGTGGTCGCGGCCGTCAATTTGCTCTGCGCTGGGCGGAGCTAATCTTCGCGATTTTTCCAAACTTGGATTTTGCCAAACGGGTATACGCCGAGATCGTTGGCCAGGCGGAGGCGAGTGGCCGGGACCCGGCATCGTTTCGGGTCACACCCCTGATCTACCCCATTGTGGCTCAGACCCAAGCGGAAGCCGAGGACAAAGCTGCATTGGTAGAATCTTTGGCTAAGCCTATTGATGGATTGGCTTTGCTATCTGAGGCGATGAATTTCGATTTCGGCAGCAAGCCCTTGGACCAGCCATTCAGCGACGATGATCTTGATGCCATCAGCGGGCTTCGGTCAATTTATGATCGCGTGGTTAAGCTATCTGGAAAAAAACATCCAACGGTTGCCGAATTCGTTAAGTTCAGTGGTCGCGGAACCATCAAAGAAGCGCCGAATTTCGTCGGCTCGGCCGACCAAGTCGCCGATGGGTTGGAGCAATGGTTTACCGAAGGTGCTTGTGACGGTTTTGTGGTGGGTGCAAGTCACGTGCCCGGCTCCTACACAGACTTTGTTGAGTTGGTTGTGCCGGAGCTACAAAAGCGGGGTCTGTTTCATAAGGACTACGCGGGCCCTACTCTGCGGGAAAACCTGGGCTTCAATGGTTATCGGAAATCGTAAAACGAGAAAGCAGTTGACAATATAGTTTGCTTTTTAGCCGTTGTTGTTAGTGTCATCGCAGTCCATTGTGTTGCAATATTCGGCTATGGCACGGTCTAGGGACAATGGCGCCAACCAGGACCATGAGTGGGTGTTTGGTTATGGATCGCTGATCTTCAAGGTGGATTTTGCTTATCTTGAGCGCAGCCCCGCTTCGGTGCAGGGTTGGGAGCGACGTTTTTGGCAAGGATCTCACGATCACCGCGGTACCCCCGATTCCCCTGGTCGGGTGCTCACGCTGATCGCTCAACCCGGTAAGCGCTGTGCGGGCATGGCGTATTTGGTAAAGCGAAGTACACTGCTGGCGCTGGACTATCGTGAGAAAAACGGTTATCAACGCCAGCGCATAGACATACATTTGGCTGCTGGAGAGAAGGTTAGGGGTTTGACCTATGTAGCGCCACCGAGTAACCCAGCATTTCTTGGGCCTGCACCCGATAAGGTGATTGCGCAGCAAATGGTCGACAGTAGCGGTCCCAGTGGCAGCAATGCCGATTATGTGATCGAGCTAGCAGCAGCCCTCAAGGCGCTGGGGGAAGATGACGAACATGTGTTTGGCCTGGCCGATTTGGTCAGGCGACAAAAGGAAAACGGTGATTAATGAACTACCTGGTGTTTTGCATAGACAATGAAGGGGCACAGGCCTTGCGGGACGAACACCTGGCTGGCCATCTTCAACATGTTGAGGCGGTTATGGATCAACTGGTTCTGGCTGGGCCCTGTCCCGGCAAGGATCCTGGTGATCCAACCCAGGGCAGTTTGTTGATTTTTGAGGCCGACAGCGAAGATGAGGCCTTGTCGTTGTTTAAGCGGGATCCCTACTTTTCAGCCGGTGTCTGGAAATCCTGGGATGTGCGGGCTTTCTTGCCCGTTGCCGGACAGATGGTAGGAGGTAAGACCTGGTGAGCAATTTATGGCGTTGTGGGTTTTGTTTGTTGGTGATGGTTGGTGTGAACGGTCAGGCCTTTGCTCAGGATATGGAAATATCCGGCGCTGAATTGATCTCTGGGCAGGCGACCGATCGATTGTCCGCCCTCGCCCAGGAAGTGAAACCCCTGCCTGGGGCATTGCGAATCGTGGCACCGAAGCGGTGGCATGGAATCATCAGCAAACAGTTATCTGAGCATTTGGGTCCTGGTCGTTTGCGGTTCGAAGACCGCGAAGGTCAGAACATCGCGTTTTACCTGCCTGGGGCCGATGCGTCAGGTTCAGACGGTGCAAAGCCCCAAGCGCCAGATACACCGGTAGCGGCCGCCCCCAGCGCCAGTGATGCTAGCCGCGCGTTAAAAGACTCGGCACGCTCCCAGGTGCAAAACCTGCAGCCTCAGATTATGGGCGCTGACGAATTGCTAGGCCGCACCCGAACCTTAACTCCTGACCTTGGCCGGCCCCCTGGACAATCTGAGGACCCACAACCTGCTTCTGACCCCCTTGACGAGCCTGCCGATTTGCCTGCGGCTGTATCTTCCAGGGAATCGATCAACCCGCCTGCCATTGCCCCGGTACCCTCTGTCACTCCGGCGGCAGAAGAGATTGAGGTTCAATCGCTGGTAGAGACGCCAGCCGTTGCCAACGGAGAGCCGGCTGTTGAAGTTAGCAGTGAGGAAGTCACAGCTGATCCTTTGCCAGATACTGAGGCACCAATTCAGGTTTCGAATGAGGCATCCGTCCAGGAATCCGCCCGGGCATCTAGCCAGGCATCGAATCAAGTCGATGCGCGAGGGGCGGCAAAACTCAGTCTGCAAAAACGTCTGAACCGTGGTCGACCTATAGAGAATGCCTTGGAGCTCAGTGAGCTTCGTCGTGAGGATGTTCTTTTTTCCACCGACGGGGTTATCGCAGTGGTGCGTAGATCCGGCGCAGGTCAAGGGGTGTTTTGGCTAAACGGCGAGGTTGACCTTGGTCGACGGGAATTTAGGCGACAGCGGACCGGACGCTATGTAGTGCTCGCTGCTCTGCCACAGGAATCAATCCCGGCGGCAACAAGGGTGCAGGATAGGCAAGTCAGTGAGCCAGAACCAGAGGTGGCCGTCGCCCCGGTGCCAGCAGAACCGGATCTGGCCGAGAAGCAACGAATGGAAAAATTATTTAACTCCGGTCGGTCTATTGATCGGAGCTTGTCTGTTGCGGCGTTGCGACCCGACGATGTGCTCTATGTGGGTAACGGCCGTATTCTGGTTGCGCGCAGGGTGCAGGCAAAGATGAAACGCTATTGGCTGAGCGAGACCATTGACCTTGGGTTATCGGAAATCGAGAAGACGGGCAATCGACGCTATCGAATTAGGCGCCAGATACGTTAACCAGATACGCTAAGTTGGCCAGGTTATTTATGGGTTATGGCGGGGCGCTAGGTTAAGCGCCCCGGATTAGTCGCGATGGATTAGCCTGCAACGGCCCCAATCGGTTTTTCCAGGTTCACGCCGGAATCGCTCAGGCAGCGATGGATGCGCGCATTTTCTTCAGCGCATTGGCTTCCAGTTGACGAATTCGCTCGGCAGACACTGAATAGCGGTCCGCCAGTTCCTGCAGTGTTATTTTTCGATCTTCCAACCAGCGGCTGCGAATGATGTCTTGGCTGCGCTCGTCAAGCTGATCTAAGCCTTCGTAAAGCAGGTTGCTGTTATGGCTTTCCAAGTCATCGGCCTCAGCCAGCATGGCAGGGTCGGTAACCACTTTGCTGCGCAGGTAGCTGGTGGGGGATGGTCGGGTGTCGTCTTCATCGGCTGGCGCATCAAAACCAATATCTTGGCCAGACAGTCGCGACTCCATCTCCACTACCACCTCGGGCTTAACGCCCAGGTCTTTGGCCACGGCCTGAACTTCAGCGTGATTTAACCAACCCAAGCGCTTTTTTGACTTGCGCAGATTGAAAAATAACTTTCGCTGGGCTTTAGTGGTAGCCACTTTGACGATGCGCCAGTTACGCAGGATGAATTCGTGCATCTCTGCGCGAATCCAATGCACAGCAAATGACACCAATCGAACGCCCTGATCTGGATCGAAGCGTTTGACCGCTTTCATCAGGCCGATGTTGCCTTCCTGAACCAAATCACCCAGCGGTAAACCATAACCGGAGTAGCTACGAGCCACGTGCACCACAAAGCGCAAGTGAGCCATGATTAAACCCCGAGCCGCCTCTAAGTCGGCGTCTTCACGGAATTTCCGCGCTAAACCCTGCTCTTCGTCAAATGACAAAACGGGCACCTGATTAACGGCGCTGATATAGGACTCAAGGCTGCCTGTCGCGGATGGAATCGGCAGGTTCTTGGTGACCAAAGCAGTACTCATGGTTCTCTCCAGTTGATTAGCACTCGAAAGTTAGAGTGCTAACGGCCAGTGAAGTTCCGCTTGGCTGCCATAAGGCAAACGATCGTGCCACGCGGGAAACAGCCGGTAACCATAGCAGAATTGGCCTGAAAATTAAAGGTCCAGGCCTGTCTGAGCGCCGCTCTGTCGCTAGAACGCGTTGAGCAAGGTACCGCCATCCATCACCAGGGTTGAACCGGTGGTGTAGCTCGCACCATCGGAAAGTAGGTACAAAATCCCTTCCACCATCTCGGCCGGTTGTGCGTGGCGTCCGGCGGGGGTGTATTTCAGCATTTTTTGCACTAGGGGGTCTTCGGTTAAGCCTTTCGCTAGGGCCGTTTCTACCACCCCGGGGCAGACTGCGTTAACCCGGATGCCGGCAGGTCCGCATTCTTTAGCAAACCCCTGGGTCATGCTGATCATCGCCGCTTTGGTCATGGCGTATAGCAGGTGCTGGCGAGCAGGGCACAGGGCTTCAATTGAGGCAACGTTCACAATCGCGCCGCCGCCGCTTTTGGCCATCAGTTTGACCGCGCTGGCGCTCAGAAAGTAAGGGCCTTTTAAATTGACGTCGAAGGTTTTGTCAAAAGCCCAAGGTTCAGCATCCGCGGCAGGGCCAAAGTAGGGGTTGGTGCCGGCGTTGTTCACCAGTAAATCCAGCGAACCCAGTTCACTTTCTACTCGCGCCATCAGGGCGTCAATTTGATCCGTTTTGCCCACATGGCAGGCCATCGCCGTGGCTTTGCCGCCAGCCTGGTTAATGCTATCTGCAACCTCAATTAGTGATTGTTCCGTGCGCGATGTCAGCACCACATGGGCGCCTTCGGCGGCAAGTTGGCGAGCAACGGCTTCGCCGATACCTCGGGATGCGCCGGTAACAATGGCGGTTTTATTACTGAAGCGATGGGTCATAAGGTCAGGCCTGTAATCGATTGCCAATCAGGATGGTTGGCGAGAGTACGTTACCTTTGGGTATAAAAAAAGGCACATCGAGCGAGGGGAGGGGAGGGGATTGCCCGATGTGCCCTGACATACTCCGTTGTCTGCCCGCTGGCCAGGCCGAGCGAGCGCCATCCAATGGCTGCCGCTGTTGTTTCGCGGCGCTGGGCCTTTCCATTGACCCTGCGCAACAACCATACGATTGAGCAGGGCTGGGTTTCAAACGATTTTATTGTTGAGATAAGTGAAAAAAATTCATCTATAAATCTCGCAAGGCCAATAAAAAAGCCAATTCATGGTGAAAATTACAATGCAGACATGAAAGAAAATCACTTATGCTGGTTTCGAATAACGGTTACTCCAACCAAGGGCGAGGGTCCACCGGTTGACCGTTGCGGCGCAACTCGAAGTACAGCGCCGGATTTGAGCGTCCGCCACTGGCGCCCGCGGTTGCGATTCGGTCACCAGCGGCGACCCAATCCCCTACCTCTCGATAGAGGCTCTCATTGAAGGCGTAAAGGCTTAGGTAGCCGTCCCCGTGGTCAATGATGATGAGCAGACCAAAGCCTCTAAGCCAATCGGCGTAGGCGACCCGACCATAAGACATGGCGCTCACCGCTGAACCGGCGTTGGCTCGGATCAGCAGGCCGAGTCGATGCATACCACCGGGTTTGGCCACGCCTGCACCTTGAAGCACTGTTCCCGCCACTGGCAGTCGCAGGGTGCCAGTGGGTGGGGGGAGTCCAGGGTTGCTATCTAACTGAGACGGAATATCGGCAAATAGCTCCGCGAGTTCTTTGATCAGTTGGTTGAGACGTTCAGTATCTGCCGTCAAGCTGGCCGATTCGCGCTTTTGCCGAGCGATTGCCGCATTCAGGGCGTCCGCTGCCCGGCGCCGCTCGGTTTGTTGGGTCAGTAGATCCTCTTCTCGACGAGCTTGGTCTTGGCGCTGGCCGGTGAGTGCCTCACGGCGGATCGCCGCTTCACTGCGGACCTTTGCCAGGTCCGTAAGGTCGCTCTTGATTTGATTCAGCTGCCGGGTTTGGGCCGCGGCGATCAGACGTTGGTAGTGCCATTGACGTGCTGCACCTTTGACCTCATCGATATTGAGCAATGCCCGCACCGCCGAACCTTGGCCGCTGGCCCAGGCAAATCGCACTGCGCTGGCCAGCTGTCGGGTTTGGGTCTTGAGGCCATCGCTAAGGCCCTTGGCGCGCTGATCAAGATCATCAATGGCAACACTTTGGGCGTCAATGTCAGCGCTCAGTCGGGTAATGGCGTTGCGGCTGTCGCTGATGGCCAGTTCGACCTTTCGCAAGGCAGCGGTTTCCTCAGTAAAGGCTTGTTGGCTCTCGCGCAATTGGCGTTGAATCAGGGCCAGTTTTTGGCGGACCTCTGAAAGCTGTTGCTCAAGACGCTGTTTTTCGCCGGTTTGACAAACCGCCGGCGAGACTAGGAAAAACCCAAGGAGGGACAATGTGACCAGGGTCAAGCACCTGGTTTTACTCGTTTTTTGTCCAACCAAGACGTTTGCCTCGAGCTTCAGATCGGCTGTTACCCGATGCCGCTGCTCTTGATTGGCGGAATTTTGCCTATACATGCACAATTGCCGCCTGAAAATTGCCAAGACACTGACCTCTAATGCTTGAACGTTTACCCGAGTTTACCGCCAATAACCCGCTGCTGATCGTGATGTTCGTAGCGTTAGTGATCGCTTTGATTGTGACGGAATTGCGTCACAAGTCTCGCGGCTTCGCTTCTCTGAGTCCGGCGCTACTGACTCAGTTGATCAATCGGCAGGAGCCCGTGTTGATCGATGTTAGCGCCAACGCCGAGTTCGATCGTGGCCACATCGTTGGCGCGCGTAATATTCTGCCATCATCCCTGGAGCCGGAAAACAAGCCGCTGACAGATTGGAAGGATAGCCCGCTGGCGATTTACTGCAAAAACGGAATGGCCTCAGAGCAAATCTGTCGGAAGTTGGTGAAGGCAGGGTATGCAAAAGTGCATTGGTTGCGTGGCGGTTTAGCAGCATGGAGTGCGGAAAACCTGCCGGTGACCCGGGGCAAATAAGTGGCCTGAATTACTACCCGATTCCAGGCATATTAAACATGAGATACTCTGGCGCCGCGGCGCTGAATTACTAACTGACTAAGGAAATCTGATGGCTGAAGAAGAAAACACAGCGGGCGCCCAGCCTGAAGCTGCACAACAATCGCGATTTAATGTTCAGAAAATTTTCCTGAAAGACGTATCCTTTGAATCGCCAGGCGCGCCGGGCATCTTTGCTGAGCGCGGTGAGCCCGAGTTGAAAATGAACCTGCAGCAACGGGTGCAGTCGGTGGGTGAAGGTCAATACGAAGTGGTACTCACAGTGACCGTCACCTGCAAGCTCGGTGATAAGACGGCCTATCTCGCTGAGGTGCAACAAGCGGGGATTTTTGGTCTGGAAGGATTTGAGCAGGAGCAATTGCAAGCAACTCTGGGCGCCTACTGCCCGACCATCCTGTTCCCCTATGCTCGTCAGCAGATTTCGGAATTGGTCTCTCACGGCGGATTCCAGCCTCTGTTGCTGCAGCCGGTGAACTTTGATCAGCTCTACGCCGATCAGGTGCGCAAGCGCTTCGAACAGGCTGAAGCGGGCGGCAGCGCCTGAGTCACACCATCGACGACACCGTCAATGCCCCGTTTTGTGTCCTAGGAGCGGGTTCCTGGGGCACAGCGTTGGCCATGCAGGCGGCCCGCAATGGTCGGCCGGTGCGGCTATGGGGGCGCAACGCTAGCCAGGTCAGCGAGATGGTTGAAGGTCGGGCCAATATGGCCTATCTACCTGGTTACAACTTCGCCCCCTCGCTGCAGCCTCAACCTGATTTGGGTCGAGCTCTTAGTGGGGCCGGCTTGGTCATGTTATCGGTTCCCAGTCATGCCTTTGCCGACACTCTGGCAATGGCTGTCCCGTTGCTGGATGAAGGTGCCCGGATTTGCTGGGCTAGCAAGGGTTTCGAGCCGGGGACGGGACGTTTACTTCATCAAGTAGCCCATGATCTGTTGCCAAGCCAACGTGCCGGCGCCATCTTAACGGGCCCATCATTTGCTCAGGAAGTGGCAGCCGACCTGCCCACAGCGGTCACTGTTGCTTCCGCTGATGATGACCTTGCCCAAGAGATCGTGGATGTCTTCCACCATGGCAGTTTTCGCGCCTATCGAAGCAATGACATCGTTGGCGCTGAGCTTGGCGGTGCGATGAAAAATGTGATGGCGATTGGCACCGGAATCTCTGATGGCATGAATCTGGGTACCAATGCCAGGGCTGCCATTATTACTCGCGGGCTGGCCGAAATGATGCGTTTGTCTGATGCCCTTGGCGGGCGGAGAGAAACGCTG
>CAZLJY010000170.1:0-10977 GCA_964559945.1 uncultured Gammaproteobacteria bacterium
ATACCACGGTTGTACTGCCTGCTTCTTCTACAATAGCAGGCCCGTCAAAAGCGGCGCCAGCTCCCAACTTCTCGCGGTCATAAATCTGGGCTGAGTGGATACCTGCCGTATCAAAATCAACGTCTCGCCGGGCTTTTTTGGCAGCTTCCAGCGCCAATTCGGAGGAAGAGGGTATGGGTGTGAGTTCTGGTCGATCTACCACCGCATAAGCTACAAGGTAGTAGCTGACGATTTCTACGTCGTTATCTAATTGATAGGAGTACTTGCTCAGGTACTCTTCTCCAAACAGGCTGAGCAGCCGGTCAAGCGCTGGCTGATCGAACGAGTCTCCAGCCACAGGTATCTGAACGGTGTGTTCCTGACCGAGATAGCGCATGTCTGCGTATCGTTCAAAGCGTAGCCGATCAGAGGTTATATCCTCCAGGGCATACGCTGCGCCAGCCTCCTGCTCCATTTCAGAGTAAGTTTCATCAACCACGTCGATCGCTGACTCTGCAAGCAGTGTTGGTTTGGTGCGTACGTAGTCTCGCCGCAGATCAGACATCAACATGCCCCAGGCAGAAAACACCGCACCGTGGGCTGGAATCACGACCTTGGGAATCGCCAGTTCCATCGCCAGAGCGGTTGCATGCATGGCGCCGCCGCCACCGAAGGCAATCATGGTGAAATCCCGGGGATCGTAACCGCGGTTGATCGACACCAGTTTCAAGGCGTTCATCATGTTGTTATTGGCAATCTTCAGCACGCCGCGGGCTGTGTCAGCCGCACTGAGTCCGAGCGGTTCACCCAGTGTTGCAAAGGAGGCTGCAACTGCAGCCATATCTGCCTTCACCTGGCCACCAATGAAGTAGTCTGGATTAATGCGTGACATCATGAGGTTGGCATCGGTTGTCGTAGGCTCTGTGCCTCCTCGACCGTAGGCCACCGGTCCAGGCTCAGCGCCCGCACTACGTGGCCCAACGTGCAGTTTTGAATGGGCATCAACCCAGCCAATAGAACCGCCGCCGTTACCAATCTCAACAATATCTACCACGGGCGTCATAATCGGGTAACCGGCCGAACCGCCTGTTTTTTCGATCATGTATTGGCTGGTTATGGAGACCTTGCCGCGATCAATAAGCGAACACTTTGCCGTTGTTCCACCAATATCAAACGCGATCACGTTGTCGATGCCCAACAATTCACCTAATGCAGCAGCACCAAGCACGCCGCTGGCAGGCCCAGACTCAATAATGGTGATAGGCGTACGTTTTGTTGCCTCAACCGTATCTACGCCGCCGTTAGACTGCATGACATAGAAGGTGCCATCAAACTCGCGCTGCTTAAGTGCTTGCTGCATGTTGCTGAGGTAACGGGCAGCGATGGGTTGCACATAAGCACAAACTGCTGCGGTGTTACTGCGTTCGTATTCGCGCCACTGACGAGTCAGTTGATGCGAAGTGACAACAGATACTTCAGGCCACAGCTTTGCTATTCGCTGTGCCACCTGCTGTTCGTGGCTGGGATTTGCATAGGCGTGTAGCAGACAAACTGCAATTGCTTCAACATTTTCTTCCTGGAAATATTTGACCAACTCGTCGACATCCGTCTCGACCAGGTCCTGGACGATCTCACCAGTGTAAGTCAGTCGTTCACTCACTTCCTGCCGAAGGTAACGCGGCACAAAGGGTTCGGGTTTTTGATATCGCAGATTAAAAAAATCGGGGCGATCACCGCGGCCGATTTCCAGCACATCTCTGAACCCGCGCGTTGTTACCAACCCGGTTTTCACCCCTTTGCGTTCCAGGAGGGTGTTTATAACAACGGTGGTGCCATGCGCAAACAACTCAACATCAGCAAGAGAAACCTCAGCCTTATCGAAGGTATCAAGAACTGCCTGCTCGAATCTGCCGGGCGTGGTGTGAGACTTTTCCGCTCGCACCGCACTCACTTTGCCGCTGTTGTCATCGATATTGAAGTACACCAAATCTGTAAAGGTGCCTCCGATATCGGATGCTGCTCGAATTCTGGCCACAATCAAGTACTCAAAATTTTCTAAGTCCTAAAATCGTAACCTAAAAGTCGTAGCGGAGGTCTACGCGCCATACTCGGGGTAAGCCCGCGTGAGCAAAACCACCCAATACCCACTCAGAGTTGTATCTCTCATCTGTCAGGTTGTCGCCTGATGCAACAATCGACCAGGTACCATCGTTTGCCTCAATGCCAGCTCGAGCGTTCAGAAGATCCAAAGTGTCTCGTTCTGTGGTGTTTTCCGGATCCCAGAATTGTTCGCCACGACGCTCATAGTCTGCCCGGACGAAGAAACCTAGCTGATCAGTCAAACTTGCTCGATATTGAAATCCGGCATTAAAGGTACTTTCTGGAACATAGGGAGCGTCGTTACCTTCAGCAGCTGGATTGACCAGATATTCCTCGATATCTGTGCTGGTGATTCCAACCCCGGCGTATGCCTCAAGGCCATCTGCGAGCACCGCCGCAACCTCAAATTCTCCGCCAACAACATCCACCTCATCGATGCCCACCAGAACCTGCGCACCCACACCACCAATGAACACAAAATACGGCGCGTTTTCTATGTCAGTGGCGTAGAACGCACCGGACAAACGCAGTCGATTATCCAGCAGCTTCGATTTGAAGCCCACTTCCCAGGTTTCACTGTCTTCCTGGTCATACACGTCTGAGATACCAACCAGACCCGCGCCCGCAGCGGCAGCCGCAACGCCGTTTTGGTTAAACTGGCCACTTCGAAAGCCTTGACCCCAGGACCCATAGACGCTGACATCGTCGTTTATGCGATAGCTCAGGCTGACCTTGGGTTGAAAGCGCGAAAAAGTTTCTTCATTCACCGCGCCGGGAGCGCCAGCTGGTCCGAGCAAGTTTCCATCGCCATCAAAGAAACCGCTTAGGTCGCTGACAGTTTGTTCGCGCTCATCTTCGTCATAACGACCCGCAACACTCAATTCCAGCTGATCGGTAATGTCGTAGGCAACGTTGAAGAATAACGCAAACGCTGTGTTGTCATTGTCGTCCGCAAGAAAACTGGTTGTTGGGTTCACAGCGTTACCAAGCAGGGGCGTACGCCGCACCGGTAACAATCCCAGCCCCAGGTCGTTACCCGTTGTCGAGGCGATAAAACGGTCTGTTTGCAAGAAATAGGCACCAACAGTCCAGCGCAGAGGCGTGTCGTCTGCAGAAGTCAGTCGTACCTCCTGGCTGAAAGCCTCAACATCAATAAATTGAGTTTGAGTGCCATCAAAGAACGACAGTCCCGGGTTTACTGTGGTGTTGGCAGAGTAAGGAAATTGGTCTCCACCGGTTTCTTGAGTTAGATCATCGTAAGAAGTGACCGACGTGAATGTGCCCCAGTCGAACTCGTAGTACAGACGGAGTGAGAACTGATCAAGATCGCGTTCATCAAATCCTCGGTTATTCGCCGAGAAATTACGCTGTACAACATTAGCATCTGCGATACCTGGAAATCCGTTGACCTCACCGGTTACCGGGTCAGTGGATACGCCCTGAAAAGTGAAGTTAAGTGCATCGCCGTCCGTTCGAACAATGCTTGCGCGCAAGTCAGCGCTGAACCGATCAGTGAGATCTGCATGCAGGTGTCCACGCAATAGAAATTCTTCATAGAATCCTGCGTCTTCGTCCCGAGTCACGTTGTCAAAATAGCCATCTCGATCGGTATAGCTACCTGACAACCTGAAGCCCACCTTGTCGCTCAACGGACCCGATACTGAGCCCTGAATACCCAGCTCGTCGTCTCTGCCAAAGGTACCCTGAACGTAACCTTCAAATGCTTCGGTTGGCCCTACGGTATTGATAAGAATTGCGCCACCGGTTGCGTTACGGCCGTAGAGCGCCCCCTGGGGACCTCGAAGAACTTCGATGCTCTCGACATCAAACAAGCCCTGGTCGAACGATCGAGGGCTGGTTTGCAAGACACCATCGACTACCACGGCGACAGGGGGTTCGCCGTTGCGGGTCTGCGACAGGCCGCGAATGGTAATGAAGTTGGTGCCAGAATCCTGCGCGTTGGACATGGTCACATTGGGTGTGAGTGCAATAAAGTCATCAACCCTGTCAATACGGGCGTCTTCGATAGATTGTGCATCGAACACGGTCTCAGAAATTGGCACTTCAAGAAGGGATTCTTCGCGACCACGGGCTGTGACCACAATCTCTTCAATGGCCTCGTCGGCCACGCGATCCTGCGCGTGAACCGCTTGCCCGGTTCCACCACACAATAGCAATCCGCCGACAATGCCTGACATCTGTTTTACAGCACGAAAATTCACCACTGGCCCCCTGTTACGCTGATTTTACGATCCTGTTGCATTCTTCGCGTGAGGATTCGATGACGCAACGGGGAGTGCCGGATATTTCGTGTAGGCCTGCACGAGCTGGCGACTACCCAAAAGAGTAGTTAACGTGGGGCGCTAACACTACGGGTGTAAAACGCGCAAAAAAGCGCAAAAAAATAAGGTCAGACTATTCTGGCGCTGGTTATGGGCACCGGAGAGACAAGAAACTCTTGCGACTCGCGCTGCTGGACAAGCTCAAAAACTGTCTCGCGACCATCAACCACAATCCCGAAGGCCGCAAATCCCTGGCCGTCTGGATGCCGGGCACCTCCAAAATCGAGCTCCGGCTCATCCCGCAAACAGATAAAGAAGCTTCCATAAGTACAACCCGGTGCTTCGCGGGCCGTTGATACTGTCCATTGGAGATGAGACAGGCCAGTCTCACTGGTGGGCTCATGGGGAACGGACGGTAGAGGTTGTACGCAATCTGAGGTCAGTCCACCTTGAGCGACCTCGATGGGGTTGTCCGCACGAATGCTTGCATTATCGGGGTGAACGATTCTGTAGAACGCACTGCCATCCAGTGCGCCAAGCCTTGCCAGGTTAGAAAAGTAGGCACAGGTTTTTGGTGCGGCATCCACGTGCAGTTCGATGCCAATTTCGCCAAAGGGCAACTCAAGCATCAGTTTGTCTGGCTGTGAATTCATAAGCGGTGCTCCGCAGCAGATAACAGACCAAGCTCACGAGCTCGGGCGATCGCCTGGGTACGTCGTTTCACTTTTAATTTTGCAAATATCTTTTTCATATGAAACTTCACAGTGTTCTCTGTCAGTTCGAGATTACGGGCAATCTCTTTGTTCGATTCGCCTTTCAACAGCTTTTCGAGAACTTCGGTCTCGCGCGAGCTAAGTAACGCAGTTTCAGGTTGTGGGCGCAGGCGATCTACCTTAGCTAGCACTTCGTCGATAAACTCAAGTGACATGAGTTGACGTTCATCTTGCAGGTAATCTTCTCGCAGGTTACGTAGCAAGCTCGCCACGACTTCATTGGCGAGGAATGGACCAAAGAGGCGCTGCTCGCGGGCCAGGCGAACACAGTCTGAAAGTTCCTGCTTGCTGCTTTGAAGGCCAGCGAGCTCAATTCGCCAGGCGAGCGTGAGCAGCCCGGAGCGATCTATTTCTGTACCTGAAATGGATCGCGTTTCTGCCGACTCTCGTTGGTCCGCATCGTTGGTAGTGGCGTAGAGGCGTGCACGCTCACGGACTAGTCGACACTTCCAATAGCGCTCATCTTGCGGTATCGGCGACAGAGTATCTGGGTTTTCTCGCTGAAGCTGATTTAGCTGATGTTCTCCATAACAGGTGAGCCGCTGCAGTTCTCGTCGTTTGGAGAATAACAACACATCTCGCAACGTTGCTTCGACTTCTGATTGGCTGTCTGTCTGATCACCGAGCAACAACAGAGCATCGATCCCCGCCATGTATATTTCGACCCATCCATCGTAGTCCATTGTGTGCTGCAGGGCGGCGCGTAACACAGACATTTCGTTCGCTCGCGCTTCTCCTTGCCATGCGCGAACGGAGCAACGCAGCAGTACGGCAAGATTTTTTAGGCCACTGTCCGAGCCAAAATTCTCTTCTGCCATTCGCAGCGCTCGGTTTACATTGGCAGTTGCCATGTCCATTTCACCACGATACAGGGCAATTAGGGCGGCATGGATATAGCAGTAATTTAGCCCTAATACTGAGCCACTTTGGCGCATTGCAGCAAATGCCTCATGCAAGGCGGTCGATGCTTCTGCGAAGTTTCCTTCTGCTGTTCGCTCAGCTACGAGCTCGCAAAATAGCGTGCCACGGTCCAAAGGTTCGAGCAGATCTTGTTCAAAAAAGCGATTTCGTAATTGATCATAGTCGGAACCCAGGTCGACTCGGTCTTCGTAGAGGCTCAATATTGATTCGATGACCACTCGATCACAGTCGCGAGCCTCGTTGTATTGTGCGCATCCCTGTTCTGAATCAGACAATGCGATTGCCGCATCGAGCATCGCCCGCGCCTCTAGAATCTCCCCAAATTTACAGTGCAAATACGCCCTGGCAATCATCAGTCGACCGTTGGCATGCAGAGCTTCATCTGGAAGCTGGCGTAGGGCATTGCGCAAAACGCCGATACCGTCGGTGAGTATTATGCGCCAGCCACCGCTTTCCAAAATAATTCGAGTGCAGGTGTCATAGTCTTCAGCTTTAGCGGCATACTTTACCGCCTCCACCGTGGACCCTTGTTTCTGATACCAACGGCTCGCGCGCAGATAAATCTGATTGACGCTACCGGCATCCTCGCGAATGCGGAGGTCGCGTAGATACTCTGCGAATAAATGGTGTAGCCTCATCCATGTATCACCACCATCCGAGTTAACGATCAAAGCTCGTAGCGGTGTGAGCTCTTCGAATAGGGCTCGACTGTCACCTTGCTGAGTAACAAAGTCCGCCAGGCTGAAGTCAAACCGCTCAAGAAAGGCAAGTGTCAGCAGCAGCCCGCGTGCCTGGGGCGCTATCGAAGAGAGAATTTGCTCTGTTAAATAGGAGGTCATAAGACCGCCGGAAAATCCCTCCAAAACAGGTCGAGCGGAGCGGGTTTTTATCTGTGCGGCAGCGAGCTGAACTGCAACGGGCCAACCTTCTGTTTGCGAGTGTATTGCATTGGCCTCGATACCTTGAGCGACACCAGAGAGCGCTTTCAGAGTTTCTTCTCTTGTCAGCCGCATAGGGTCAGCACCTATCTCAAGTGCTTCCCCAGCAGCTACTCGGCTGGCAATATCCAGGTCGGGAATACGCCGAGAGTCAATGAAAAGTACCAACTTGTCATCACTTTCGCGCAGAAGCTGATTAACAATGGCATTTACCGTTTCACATTCTGCCAGATGATAGTCTTCCAGAATTAGCACAACTTTCTGATCATGCTCGCGCAACCCTGCGATGAGCTTGGCGAGAACCAGTTTAGACGGTGCATCTGAAAAACCGTTGTGAGCAGCGTTTTCCAGCTCACCCAGCCCAATTCCAACTCTGGTGATTGCGAGGACAAGATAGGACAGAAACTGATGTTCGTCGGTGTCTGCGGGTTCGAGGGTAAGCCATGCACAGACAAAGTTAGCTTGCGTGCTCTTGCGTAACCACTGGCCCATTAATACAGATTTGCCAAAACCTGCGGGCGCGACCACCAACGCCAATTTTCGATCGACCGCCAAATCGAGAGTTTCCAAAAGACGTTCCCGCTCAACCAGATCGATTGGCGGTGAGCAAGGCTCAAACTTGGAATCGGCTATGATCCCGTGACCAACCGAGAGGGAGGTTGGGCCAGATACGTCTGTCATGAATTATCCCTCACTATATAGCCCAGCCGCCCAGGTAGAACACAGCCAGCCCAATCGCGATCAACACCACTCCGGGCTTGAGCATTGCCAATTGGCCCGCCAGCAGTCGACCAACAACCAGAGTAACAAAGCCGAACATAATGCCGGTGACGATGTTTGCGCTAAACACAATGAATACGGCGCAGGTGAGTCCTGACCAGGCATCTACACTGTCGTTAAAATCGAGTTTAGCGACATTGCTGAGCATGAGAATACCCACGTACATTAACGCTGGCGCGGTAGCATAGGCGGGCACCAGGAAACTCAGCGGGGCCAGAAAGATAAGTAACAAAAATAGCACGCCAACCAGACCCGCAGTAAGACCGGTACGCCCGCCTGCAGCCGTACCTGCGGCGGATTCGATATACACCGCGGCTGGGGCGCCACCCACAACACCGGCAACCATACTACTGACAGAGTCAGACATGAGCGCCTTTTGGCCATCGATAATTTGTCCGCTTTCATCCAGCAGGCCACCTTGCCCGGCTACCGCCCGGATGGTGCCGGTGGCATCAAATATTGCTGTCATAACCAGAGCGAGGACCACTGGCATTACGGCCAGATTGAGTGCGCCCATTATGTCCATGGTGCCGAACAGCGAGGTCTCGCCGGTGAAAGACGGCATGGCAAAAAACCCCTGGTAGGTCACGGCGTCATCAAAAACCAAACCAAATACAGACAGTGCGATTACCACTATTAGTATCGCTCCTGGTACAGCGCGGCTCTCCAGACCAAAAATAGCGGCCAGGCCGATGATAGTGGCTAACACGGGCAGGGAAGTGATATCACCGAGATGCACTGGTAGCCCTGTATCGTTTGCGATAATAAATCGGACGCTGTCTGCAGCGATCAAAAACAGGAACATGCCAATGCCCACGCCAGTTCCATGTGCAATGCCTGTTGGCAGGTTATTTAAAATCCACTGGCGTAAACCGGTGACGCTAACCAGCGTGAAGATAAGCCCCATCAGAAAGATGGCCCCCAAGGCGACCTCTATGGTTATGCCCTGACCAAGAACCAGGGAGAATGCGGTAAAAGCGGTTAACGAAATAGCACAACCAATCGCCATCGGCAGGTTGGCCCAGAGCCCCATTAACAATGAACCCAAACCCGCTACCAAACAGGTAGCCACAAAAATCGCACCCGCATCAAAACCTGCGGCACCCATCATTTGCGGTACAACGATGACTGAATACACCATAGCCAGGAAGGTGGTTAGCCCGGCGATGAGTTCCGTTTTAATGTTGCTCCCGCGCGCCGAGATCTGAAAGTACTGATCAAGCCATGTAACGAGGCTGGTTTGGTCAGTCATTCTTGTTTCCTGTTTTTGTGCTTTTGGATCTGATTGTGCGGGCGTCGATTGCGGGACAAGTGTAAACAAAATTCTGTCGCTCGACAGCGGATGGTGTTGGTGATGACTTGGTTGGGGCTGGCTTGATAGCTGGTTATACTGGCAGCGCGGTCCCTTATTTTGGAACAGTTACAACCCCCTCAGAATTCAATAGGAACATCATGAAATCTAAGCTTGATAGCCTACTTGCTAAAGGAATAGAAAGCGGTGCTGCGTCCGGAGCGGTGGCGATAGTTGTGAACCGTGACGAAGTCTTGTGGGAGGGCGCCTCTGGCAAGCGAGCCAGCGGCGCCAACGTTGCCATGACTACAGATACTATTGGCGCGATCTTTTCCATGACCAAGGCTGTCACCGGTGTTGCGGCTATGCAGTTGGTGGAACAGGGAAAATTGGATCTCGACGCACCGGCCGGAGAGGTCTGCCCATGGCTCAATGAGGTGCAGGTGTTGGAAGGCTTTGATGATAATGAGGAGCCTGTTCTGCGGGCACCCAGATCTGTTGTCACGCTGCGTAATCTGCTTACCCATACATCTGGCTTTACCTATGAAATGTGGAACGCAAACCAGGCGCTTTGGCAAGAAAAGACCGGGGCGCCGAGTTTGTTTTCGCTTGAAAACAGGGCGCTGCAAACGCCATTAGCCTTTGATCCCGGTACACAGTGGGAGTATGGCTCGGGAATCGATTGGGTCGGAAAAATAGTAGAAACGGTTTCCGGTCTTACGCTTGGCGAGTATTTTGCAAAATACATAACCGGGCCGCTGGGCATGTCTGATACTGCATTTGCGCCCTCGTCATCGATGCTCGAACGAATGTGTGCAATGCATGCGAGGTTGCCCGATGGATCATTGCAAGCCATGGACATGCCGGCACCGGAGAACCCGGAGTTTGAAATGGGCGGTGGTGGATTGCTTGGCACCATGAGTGACTACGGAAAGTTCATTCGCATGATTCTCAACGATGGTGAGCTTGATGGAGTTCGCGTTCTTCAGGCCGATACCGTTGCAATGATGTGTGAAAACCAAATGGGCGATTTGCGGGTTCGAGAATTGAAAACAGTGTCGCCGCTGTTCAGTAATGACGCTGAGTTTTTTCCCGGTCAACCAAAGTCATGGGGCCTGACGTTCCAGATAAATGAAACTTCAGCGGAAACCGGGCGGCCTGCTGGTACGTTAATGTGGGCGGGTCTTGCCAACAGTTTTTTCTGGATTGATCGGACCAATGGCGTTGGCGGTGCGTACCTCAGTCAAATACTGCCTTTTGTTGATGAAAAATCCATGCAGCTATTTTTCGACATTGAAAGAACGGTGTATGCAGAAATAGCCTGAGGCCTTAAGACCCCGTTGCAACCAGAGCTTATTGACCGCTCGCTTGTCGGGTATTCACATCCTTGGCCCGCTCCGTTACTGAGCGACGATTGCAATCAGATCGTCGCATGCTGCCGACGGCGTCCTGGTCTGAAATCAACTCAAAGTCCTTCCAGGAGACATCCGCGATTTCATTTAAATCGCGAGGATTCAGGGCTATGTCTGGATCATCCCAATGATAGGGAGAAAAGGCGTCGTTGGTCATCACGATCAGGCGCGGACCCCCATCGATGTGATACATGCCATAGTCTTTCAGAGCCTGTAGCACAACGCGAAGTGACGGAGGCCAGTCCGGCGATATTTTGAATTCGGGTTTCAGGCGGAAGTGAGATCCATAGCGCATGGGTTGTCCGGGACCTCGAACGGTCTTGCCCCAGCGTACACTCACTAGCGGATTGTGGGTTGCGGGGCGTGCGTAGCGATCACGCTCCACAAAACCATTGGGCATCGTAAAAGCCAACGCATGACGAATGACCCCGCGTTTGATTTCGCCGGGGGTTACCAATAGTGGCACGTAGGGAATGCCTGCCGCATTGGCTGAGGTGCAGG
>CAZLJY010000171.1:0-10801 GCA_964559945.1 uncultured Gammaproteobacteria bacterium
GCATAATGCATCAATGCTGTCGTCGCGACTGCCTAAAACTGCCTAGCCAGTGCTAAAATAGCGGTTTTGCGTGGAGCGAATCATCATGAAACAGGCAGTTCGTGTTGCCATTACCGGTGCAGCGGGTCAGATCGGCTATCAACTTTGCTTTCGTATTGCTGCCGGCGATATGTTGGGCCCGGATCAACCCGTGATTTTGCAACTGCTGGAGATTCCGCCGGCAATTGACGCGCTCAACGGCGTTGTCATGGAACTCAATGATTGTGCCTTTCCTCTTCTGCAGGGGGTCGTTGCCACCACCGAGGCCAATGAGGCTTTTGCGGACGCGGATTTTGCCTTGCTAGTGGGGGCTCGGCCGCGGGGACCCGGAATGGAACGGTCTGACCTGTTGGCCGCCAATGGCAAAATTTTTGGCCCCCAGGGCGCTGCTATGAATGCGGTGGCCAATCGGGACATCCGAGTTTTAGTGGTTGGCAACCCAGCCAACACCAACTGTTTGATTGCAGCAGCCGCCGCGCCGGATCTGAATCAGCGAAATTTCCACGCAATGATGCGACTGGACCACAACCGGGCGCTGGCGCAGTTGTCAGAAAAGACCGGTACCCATCACGGCAAGATCAGCAAAATGACGATTTGGGGAAATCACTCAGCCACTCAGTATCCTGATATCAGCAATGCCATCATCGATGGTGCTGCGGCGACCGATCAGGTTGATCAGGATTGGTATCGGGATACCTTCATTCCTGTGGTCCAGCAACGCGGCGCGGCCATTATTAAGGCCCGTGGCGCATCCAGTGCGGCCTCCGCAGCGTCTGCCGCCATCGACCATATGCGGTCCTGGGCTCTGGGTACTGCTGAGGGCGATTGGGTCTCTATGGCGGTGCCCTCCGACGGTAGTTACGGCATAGAGCCGGGGATTATTTTCTCCTATCCCTGTGTGTGCCGTGACGGTGACTTTGAAATTGTCCAGGGCTTAGCTGTCGACGAATTCAGTCAAGGAAAAATTGACGCAACGGAAGCTGAACTTCGCGAAGAGCGTGAAGCGGTGGCTGACCTACTTTGATCGTCAAGTTGTTGTTGAAGGTGCGTTCTAATCAGCCGATGACGGGCTCTCAATCATGACCCCGGCAGCAGTTCAAGTGGCGCTGGAAAGTGTTGACGAGGCGCTGAAAAGTCGTGGGTTTGCCAGTGCAATGGCCCAAATGCAGGACCTGCAAGCAGCGGTCAGCGATGATTATTCCATCGCCTTTGCGGCGGCTCAGCTGGCTTTGCGCATCGAACAGCCAGGCTGGGCCAGAAAAACCTTAGCAGATCTGGCCAACAAAACGCCGCCAACCTGGCAAGCAGGTGTAGCCGTTGTTGACATGATGCGGGCCAGTGCCATGCCAGGGGAAGCCAGGTCGCTATTGGCTTCGCTTCAGGACAGCAATCCGGACGAAATCGTGCTGGGTGCCAGAGCAGCGGACCTGGCACTGGCCATTGGCAGTGTTGATGAGGCTCGGGAATTGTATGCTCGTGCTCACACCGCGGACCCTAGGTTGAGTTCCGTTTATCTGTTTTTTTCCCGCGACCCGGAGTCTGATCCTAAGATTTGGTTAGATCATATCCGCCGGGAAAAGGGCGAGCTGACCAAAGTCCAGCACGCCAACCTTAAAGTTGCTGAGGGCCGGTGCTTGGATCGACTGGGCCAGCATGGCGAAGCGTTTGAAGCCTTCAATCAAGCTCGTGAACTCATGCGTGATCCACGCCAAGCACGGGCGTTGGATCGACAGATTGAAATGGCCCCCGGTTATGTGGCCAGCTTTACCTCTGCGCAAATGCAGGATATGAAAAATCGGGCCCACGATTCTCAGAGACCCATTTTCTTGGTAGGAATGCCGCGCAGCGGCAGCACTCTGGCGAGCCAGGTGCTTAATGCACATCCTGGGTGTCACGCGCTGGGTGAGCGGCGTATTCTGAGCGTGTTGGTCAGTGCGCGTTTGGCCGCGGCCCAAGCAGACTCCTCTGACCCGAATAGCCCAGCAGCGCCAACGACCTTAGACGCATTGGATTGGCGCTCGGATACGCTGGAAAAAACAGCGTCGGACTACCTGCAACGAGCCGCTGATTTGGGGGGCGGTGATGCACTTAGAACGGTGGACAAAATGCCGTTTAATTTCTCCTTGGTAGGCGCTGGCCACGCATTGTTTCCTAAAGGTCACATTATCCATACCTCTAGGGATCCTCTGGATACCGCATGGTCGATGTTTTGTGCAGCGTTTTCTTTGCCTAATTTGTTGCTCAATCTGCATGACACCGGTCGATTGCATGCACTGCACGATTATTTGATGGCCCAGTGGAAGGATTTTTGCGGCGAAGATTCCATTATTGATCTGCCTTATGAAAGCCTGGTGTCGGATTTCTCATCCACCGTGCCCGGCTTGCTTGATCGACTGGGTCTCGAACAGTCTGAAGAATGCGTCAATTTCTTTACCAACGACAGTGAAGTGCTGAGTTCCAGCGACCTGCAGGTGCGGGAGCCGGTGCATCAGCGCTCTATCGGTCGCAGCGAGCCTTATGCAGAGTTTCTCAAACCGTTTAGCGATGCTTATGCGGCGACAAGAGCGGCGCTGGCTAAGCAGGCTTCCAGGACTTGATATCCCTTTGCCGCTGACCATAGGTGCCCCGATACGGAGCTGCGCAACGAGATGGTTGAGGAGGTTAGCCATCACGGACGTTGATTGCGACGAGACACTACGTATTTAAGGAGGTTCTTTGGCCGTTACCAGTGAATTCGTCAAACCGGCGCTTGGCAGTCGCCCTTTTGACCAGAAGCTGGCTGTGGCTTATTACCTGGCGGCGATCTTTACGCTGAGCTTTTATGGCACTCGGGTGTGCCCGTTTGTGGACTCTCTCGACCCGCTGATTGTGGTTGCCACCTTCGCTGTAATTTTTGGATCAACGCTGCTCCTAAAGCTGGTCTTTGAGGAGCGCATCATGCCTCCAGACGATCCCTTTAGTCGCTCGGTCACCCAGTTTTTTTTGGATGCTGGATTATTTGCCGGCGCCGGTTTAGTCATCACGATTTTCAACACCGTGATGTTTGATTTTCCCCTCGCCTCAGGCTTAAAAGTGGCCATCGGATGTGTCGCATTTGGCGTCTTTGCGGGGCTGGATAATGGCCTTCGCAGAGAGCGCCGAACCCCACCGCCAAAACCCTCTGCGGTGGATGACAGCAAACGCATTTTTCCGATCACGCGAAGGCTAGTGGTGATCTTTTTTGGCATCGCAGTTTTCACCGGCCTGGTGACTGCCTTGGTATTGATCAAAGACATTGATTACGTCATCAGCAACGTGGGGGTAGAGTCGACCGAGTTCCTGCGCAGGGCAGTGTTTTTCGATATTGGTTTTATTTTGGTTGCGGTATTGATCTTGTCATTGCGCCTGATGTGGTCCTACGGCAATAACCTTCGTTATATGCTTGGATTGCAAATAGCCAGTTTGAGCGATGTTTCCAAGGGTCGCCTTGATACCTTTGTGCCGGTGGTGACTCGTGATGAATTCAGTTTGATTGCGCGCAAAACCAATCAAATGATTCAGACTCTGCGGCGCGCTAGTGATGAACAAAGTGAGCTTTTTCGCGTATCTCTGGCGCTTGCCACCGAGCTGCAGTTAGAGCAACTGCTGGCGATGATAGTGGCGACAACCCGCGGCTTCGTTGACGCGGACCGGGTCAGCTTGTTTCTTCATGATCCTCGGACTGATGAGCTGTGGTCTAAAGTCGCTGAGGGCGTTGATGCAGAGCAGGAACTTCGGTTTCCGGCTGACCAAGGTATTGCGGGACAGGTGTTTCGGTCCGGTAAGAGTTTGACCATTGATAAACCTTACGAGCATGCAGGGTTTAACCGTCGTTTTGACGACCTCACGGGTTACCGAACCCGCAACATTTTGTGTGTGCCTATTGCCGACCGTGATGGCACGATTATTGGCGTAATTCAGGCCCTGAACAAAAATGGCGGACGGTTTTCCCGCGATGATGCTGGCCGATTACGGGCGTTCGCCGCTCAGGCGTCGGTGGCCTTGGTCAACGCCCAACTGTTTGCCGACCTTAGTCGGATGAAAAATTACAATGAGTCGATTCTTCGCAGTCTAAGTAACGGCGTCATTACCCTAGATGGCGAGGGAGTCGTGGTGAAGGCTAACCCAGCGGCACTGCAAATGGTTGATCAATCCGAAGCGCTGTTGGGGCAAGCGCTAGTTGAGGTACTGGGGGCGGAAAATCCCTGGTTATCTGCGCTGATATCAAGCAGCGATGAACAGTATCTGCCGGATCAGGAATTGATACTGGCCGATGAAAGTCGGCGGTCAATTAATTTGGCGTTGGTGCCTTTGGCGGATCTATCTGATCACACGATTGGCTCGATGTTAGTGATTGAAGATCTATCTGAGGAAAAGCGGGTACGCGCCACCTTAGCCCGCTATGTGCCCCATACCGTGGCTGATCGTTTGTTGTCTGAGCACGGCGCGAACCTGGGCGGCACGGCACAAACAGTGACGGTGTTGTTTTCCGATATTCGAGGCTTTACCTCGATTTCTGAGCGTATCGGGCCACGCCAGACTGTAGCGATGCTGAATGAATATTTTGGCGAAATGGCTGATGCGGTCAGTGAACACGGTGGGGTCATCGATAAATACATTGGCGATGCGGTTATGGCGGCGTTTGGTGTGCCCTTTCCCGCAGTTAGTGATGCCGACGCGGCAGTTAAAGCCTCACTGGATATGCTTGAGCGGCTGCGGGTGCTCAATCTCTTGAGGTCTGAGCGCGGCCAGGCACCCATCGATATTGGTATTGGGCTCAATACGGGCGAAGTGGTGGTTGGCAATATTGGTTCAGCGCGACGGATGGACTACACGGTCATTGGGGATACGGTCAACCTTGCGGCGCGCATTGAGAGTGCTTGTAAGCAGTACCGCGCCCGCTTGATGATTAGCGAACAAACCTACCAGGCGCTTAGCGGCAGTTACCCGGTGCGCCAGATCGACCGGGTGGCGGTTCGAGGTAAAGATACTGCGGTTGGGTTGTACCAAGTACTGGAACCAGGCCCCAAGTCGGAAGCAGGAGCCATCGAACAATTTGAGCAGTCATTGCGTTGGTACCTGGATGGCGAGTTTTCCTTGGCAATCAAGGGTTTTAATAAGCTTGGCTCGGACGATCCAACGGCCCAGATACTGGCCCAGCGGTGCGAAAAACTGGCTCAGCAGCAGCCTCCTGGCCACTGGCCGGGGTATTGGGCGGATGAGTAATTTGCGGGGCCTTTAACGGTCCCCAAGTCTTTTAAACGGTCGCCGAGAAAGTTAATAAAATTCAACGGCTTTCGGTGGGTTTCAGCAGCGATTGCACATTCTCGAGCAATTTTAACAAAACCCTAACAAATCTTCGTAAAATGGCGCCCATCAGATAGGCAGGATTCATCGCAGGACTCGATGTCTCCAAGGCCTGCGATATTACCGCCCGATTGTTGGGCACGACCAGGACGTAAACGAGGCAAATCATGAGATTGATGAAACCATTGCTTGTTATCGCGGCGATCATGTTGGCGATGCCAGCATTCGCGCAGTTTTCCACCTCCGGTATCGTGGGCGTGGTCACCGATGAAGCGGGCAATCCGGTACCCGGCGCTGAGGTGTTGGTGGTGCATGAACCGACGGGAACCGTGAAAACGGTGGTGACCCAAAATAGCGGCCGCTATCGAGCTAACGGCTTGAGAGTGGGTGGGCCTTACACGGTAACCATTACGAAAAGCGGTTATCAGGGCGATCAATTCGGCGAGGTTTACACCGCGCTGTCTGACGATTTTCAGTTGAACGCTCAGATCCAGTCGGGTTCGGCGCAATTGGGCTCATTGGAAGTGGTCGGTAATGCGGTCACAGCCGGGACCTTTGGGCCAGATGCTAAGGGTACGATGACAACGATCACCCGAGATCAAATCGACAACTACCCAACCATTTCACGCTCTCTGAACGATTTTGCTCGCCTTGACCCTCGGGTTGTCGTGATCGACAAGGCACGCCAGGAACTCTCAGTAGCAGGCCAGAACAACCGCTATAACAACTTGACCATTGATAACGTGCCAGCTAACGACGAGTTCGGTTTGAACGCTTCGGGTTTGCCGGCGCGAAACCAGGTGATTTCGATTGAAACCATCGAAGAGTTTCAGATCAATATCTCCCCCTATGACGTTACCCAGTCGAATTTCAACGGCGCCAGCATCAATGCGATCACCAAAAGCGGTACCAACGAGTTTGACGGCAGCGCCTATTACTTGTTTCGCGATGACAGCCTGATCGGCGAAAACGAGAACGGTGTCGATTTCAACGATTTTGAAGAAGATATCTACGGCTTCACCGTGGGTGGCCCGATCATCAAAGACAAATTATTCTTCTTTGCCGGATATGAGAAGTTTGAACGCACCGATCCGGGCCCCAGTGTTGGGCTGCTAGGCACATCACTGGCGACCGAGTTCGCCACCTCGCGGGCGGATATCGACCGCATCGCCAGCATCGCGCAGAACGTTTACGGCTTCGACGCGGGTCAAATTGACTCACCCACCGACCTGGTCGATGAAGACGAGCAGTTGATTGTTAAGTTGGATTGGAACGTTAACGCGACCAACCGACTGCAGTTGACCTATACCGACAACGAAGGCGCTGAGGTGATTATCCCCGATCGTAACCGCAGCGAGTTTTCCTTGGGATCTTATTGGTACACCAACCAAATAGAGCGCGATGCGCTAAGCCTTATCTGGTACAGCGACTGGACACCTAACCTGTCCACCGAGGTCAATTTTTCCGTTAGCGACTACCTGAGTACGCCGTTAACCTCGGCACGTCTGCCTCAGGTGCTAATCGAGACCGATGGTGGGGATGTGTTGCTGGGAACTGAGCGTTTCCGTCACGCCAACCGATTGGACACCGAGGTCACGACATTCTTTGCGGCAGCCGATTGGGTGTTGGGTGATCACACCATCAAGTTTGGCTTCGACTATAAAGAAACCGACATCTTCAACACCTTTGTGTTCTCAAGCTTAGGTGAATACGAGTTTGGCAGCATTGATGCGTTCGAAGCGGGTACTCCAGACTTCTACCAGCTTCGCATTGGCACCGACCCCAACGACCCATTCCCGGCGGCTGACTGGACGCTGGAAAACACTGGCCTCTTTATTCAGGACACCTGGGATGTGGCATACGACTTCTCGCTGACCTACGGCGTTCGCATTGACATCCCAAGCGTGGACGACACCCCGCTGTTCAATCCCTTGTTCACCGACACCTTTGGGTTTCGTAACGATGGCACCATTGATGGCGATGAAGCCGTGCAACCGCGTGTGGGCTTTAACTGGGATGTTAGTGAAGGCCAGTACGCTTCCCAGCTTCGAGGTGGTGTTGGCCTGTTTGCAGGTTCCTCAGCCGGTGTTTGGTTGTCAAACCCGTTCACTAACCCCGGTGGTAACGTGAGTGTATTCCAGGGTTCTGACGTGGCGTTTAGCGCTGATCCAGATAATCAACCTATCCCTGGCGGCGGCCCAAATTCCGCCAGCCAAGACGTTGACGTGATTGATCCTAACTTGGACCAACCCACAATCTGGCGTACTAACCTCGCTTACGACCGTGAGCTGCCTTGGGGTATCAACGGCACCGCAGAACTGGTTCATACTGAGGTGGAAAATGCGATTCAGTATCGCCACTTAAATCTGGGTACACCTAATGGGACCTTGCCAGATGGCCGCAACAACTACTGGTGTGATGCTACAACGGCAAGTGGTGGCCGCTGTAATCGAGATAGCAATTTCAATGATGTCCTGCTGCTGGAAAATACCAGTGAGGGTTCATCAACCAACTTCACCTTGGATTTCAACAAGCGGATTAACGATAACTGGGCCGTTCGACTGGGCAAAACCTGGAGCCGCTCGGACGCGGTAAACCCGGGTACATCCAGCCGCGCTATTTCCAACTGGAACAACCGTGCGACCTTCAACCCTAATGAAGAGCAAGAAACCACGGCGAACTACGAAATCCAGAGCCGAACCGTCGCCAGTATTGAGTTCCGCGACAATTTGTTTGGTGACTTGGAAACTGCCGTTACGATGTTCTATGAGCGCCGTTCGGGCCGCCCCTTCAGCTTTACCTTCGACAACGATGCTAACGGCGACTTCATTCGTGATAACGACCTGTTGTTTGTGCCTGCCGCCCCTGGTGACGTGGAGTTCACTAATGCTGCCGATGAAGCGGCCTTCTTCGCGCTTGTTGATGCCACGCCTTGTCTGTCTGAATTCAGTGGGACCGTGGTCACCCGAAATCACTGTCGTAGCGAATCTGTTGGCTCTTTGGACATCAGCATCCGACAGGAATTGCCGTTCTTCGAGTGGGGTTCCAGCGAGGTTTATCTGAATGTGCTGAACTTCGGCAACTTGATCAACGACGAGTGGGGCCGAATCGATCAGGTGCCCTTTGAGTACGTGGCTGAAGTGGTTAACTTTGAAGGACTGACCCCTGACGGTCGTTTTATTTACGATTTAACTCGCACCGATTTCACCAGTCGTCAGGATGGCATTGGCCAGTCTCGCTGGCAGGTGCAGCTGGGTGTGAAAGTTCGCTTCTAGTCTTTCGCCCTAAAGTACCTCTAGAAACCGGCCCGGAATCTTTTCCGGGCCGGTTTTTTCGTTTTTGAACGAAGGTTGCAATATGTTGTGGCGGGCCCATGCAGCCTATAAACTCCCTTCGGTGATGACCAACAGCAAGACAAATCTGCGGACCCGCCTGCTCAATGCCTTCTTTGGGCTGGGATTGATGCTCTTTATGGGTCCAGCACTAGCGGTAGGTTTTGGTGAGCTGGAGGTGGACTCATACCTCAATCAGCCATTTGCGGCGACTATTGAGCTGCTAAACGCCGGCGATGTAAGCGATTTGTCAGTAACGATGGCGGGTCCAACCCGGTATCAGCGGATGGATATCTCGCCGCCGCGCAATCTTGCGGGCTTCTCTGCCAGTTTGACCCTGCGTGATGGCTCTCAAGTGGTTCGTATTACTTCAAGGCAGCCAGTGACCGATCTGGTCGTGGATTTAGTGCTGATCATGAATGCTGACGACAGCGAGAGCGTTCGTCATTACCCAGTAATTATCGATTTCGCTCCCCAGCTCGACGATGTTGTGGTCACGCCCGCACCGGTTCAACCTAGCGTTGCGCCGACACCGCTGGCGCCAACTCCAGTTCCAGCGACGACTCGAGTGGCAGCTGTCCGATCTGGCAATTCCTATGGACCTGTGCAACCGGGTCAGACCCTATCTGGCATTGTGGCAAGCGTGGTTGGCGAGCAAGAGGTCAATGGTTACGATTTTATGCAGGCTATTGTGGATCTTAACCCCCAGGCGTTTGCCAATGGGGATATGAACCGCATGCGCGCAGGCGTTAGCCTTGCATTACCAGACGTGGCGGGGTTCTCACCCCAGCGCTTGTCGGCGGCACCGGCGTCGCGCGCGGTGGTAAATCGGCCGACTGAGAGTGCGACAATTCCCACAGCAAGGCCGCAGGTGCAAGAAGAGCCAGTCCCGGCCCCTTCGCCAGCGATCGCTGAAACGCCATCGCAATCCACTGAACAAGAGGACTCTCGACTGGAATTGGTGGGTACACCCACAAGTGGCGAGATTTTGAATTCACTCAATCGCTGGCTAGATGAGGAAGATGCAGAGCTGGGTGTGCGAGCTCAGGAAGCGCGCAGAGATTTGGCTTACGCAACAGCCGAAATTGAGACCTACCGAAAGGAAAATGACGTACTGAAAGGGCGCGTGGGAGAGTTAGAAGGGCGACTTGAATCCCTTCGCAAACTCATCGAATTACGTGCTGCTGAAGAGCAGGATGGGCAAACCCCTGCGGAATCCTCCAACGGATTGGGTGCTGCGCCCGGACCGCTAAGCGCTGTGGTCGAGGCCCCCGTGGCCGTAGAATCAGAACTTGCCGCAGCAGCGAATCCTCCAGAGTCTTCTCAGTCTGGCGGCGGTTTGGGGTGGTGGCCTTGGGTTTTAGGTGTGCTGGCGTTATTGGTCGTGACGATCGTGGTTTGGTATCGAGGCCGCCGAGAAGATCAAGTTCGCGCCCAACGCACGGCCGATCTTGTGCACCGTATTCAGCAGGCTGGAAAACGCTCAACCGGTGAATACGACGCCATAGAGGACTAACGGTTTCCGAGATCCTCGCTTGGCCCGTCTGAAGGTCCAGGAAAACGTTGTTTTCTCCCATGGACTGTTGATTCACGGCAGCTAACTTTCAACGCCGAAGAATCGGACAGCCTGAGCCACCGAAGTTATACTGTGACGTCTATCTTCACAGTCTATTTTTCATGTCTGAATTGCTAACTGATACCGTCAACATTACCCCCACCCGCGGCATGGATGTGCTGTCTCAGCAAGAGGTGGCCCGTCTTCGTCTAGCCGGACACAGCGGAATGCACGATTTATTTCGACGCTGTTGCCTGGCAATCCTGAATAGCGGGCATGACCAAGATGATGCCCAGGAGCTGATGAAAACCTATCAGGATTTTCAAATTCAGGTTCTGCAACAGGACCGAGGGATTAAGTTGCAGTTGACCAACGCCCCAGCAGAAGCCTTTGTTGATGGTCGTCTGATCGAGGGCATTCGAGAGATGCTATTTGACGTGCTGCGCGATATTGTATTCGTTCACAGTCAAATCTCCGCAAACGAGTTTGATCTCAGCAACAGCGAAGGTATGACCAACGCAGTTTTTTCCATATTGCGTCATGCCGGTGT
>CAZLJY010000172.1:0-10320 GCA_964559945.1 uncultured Gammaproteobacteria bacterium
GCTAGGCGATTTTCGGGCAAAGCTGGCCAGATGTTCAGCTGCCGCAACAGCTGAATGGCGGCGGGATTCAGTGTTGACACTCGAATTCCCAGGGGTGCGTCTGAGGATGGAAGTTCCGGCGCGGGGCCCGCCTCCACCAGGGCGACCTTCCAGCGATCGCGAGCCAAAGCCAACGCTGTCGCTGCACCCACAATGCCTGCGCCTGCCACAACAATGTCAAAATCCTGATTCACCGCGCGAACGCCCTCGGATCCATTGCCATCGCCGGGGTCCGATCGCTCCCGAAGCCCATGCCCCGGTGAGCCAACGCGCTGCGCAATCGTGGAATAAGTTGCAGTCCTAAAAGGCCCGCACTGCGCGCAATGGCCACTGGCGCAAAATTCTGCGCAAAGGCGCGCACCATGCCATCAGTAAACGCAACAGTTCGCGTTACGTCGGGCTGACGCCAACGGGCGTATTGGTCTAACAATTTTGCCGAACCAGGGTCACCATCGTTGGCCTTGGCATCGGCTAATACTTCGCACAAGGCCGCAACATCCCGCAACCCTAGATTGAAACCTTGAGCGGCAACCGCGTGAATAGTGTGGGCCGCATTGCCTACCAACACTGTGCGCTGAGCCACCGGCGTGTTCACCGTTACTCGCGACAAAGGATAACTGGCGCGCACCCCAACTCGGTCAAGCAGCCCCAGGCGATAGCCAAAGCGAGATTGCAGTGCAGCCAGAAAACGTTCGTTATCCAAAGCAAGGATTTCATCAGCCTGATCGTCGTTGCAAGTCCATACCACCCCGCAGCGACCCTCGATATGGGGCAACATCGCCAGCGGCCCGGTATGAGTCATCCGCTCAAACGCTCTACCTTGGTGGGGCGTTTGAGGTGTTAGGTTGGCGATGATTGCCCGCTGATGATAATCGTAATGCTCGGCCTCAATGTCCACGGCGGCTCGAACTTGGGAGTGGGTGCCATCGGCTCCGATCAGCAATCGGGTAGTTAACGTGTGAGTCTGCCCATCCTTGGTATAGCGAACATCCACCGCTTGCTGCCGGGTAACGACCTCGGCAACCTCACAGGGCACTAACAGATCGATACCACTTGCAGCCGGCAGACGCTGCAACACCTGTTGGCCTAAAGTTCGCGCCTGAACGACATAACCTAGTGCCTCCAAGCCCTGCTCTTGGGCACGGATATTAACCACACCTGGATAGCCTTTGTTGGTCACTTGGACACTGCGGATGGGGGTCAAACTCTGCTGGCCCTGGGAGTCAGACGCCAATCCCTGCCAAAGACCAATGGCGTCAAGAATATTGCGCGAAGCCAGTGAAAGCGCCAAGGTCCGATCATCGTAAGTAGGCGGCGCCACGTCCCTGAACGGGGCCCGTTCCAGCACCGCAACACGCCAATTTTGCTGGGCTAGCGCCAATGCCAGACTGGCGCCAACCAATCCCCCGCCAACGATAGTGATGTCGTACCCACTGCTCATCCCATTGCCGCTTCAATAGCTTTGATCGTTTTTGGTGCAGCTGCCGATAGTACTTGAGGGCCCGACTTTCGCAGCACCAAACTGTCTTCGATGCGAACGCCCATATTTCGAAAAGCCTTAGGAATATCTCGTTTGCCATCAATGTAAATGCCAGGCTCAATCGTAAACGCCATTCCGGCTTCCAGCTCCCGGGGTTCGCCATGCACCTCATAATCCCCAACATCATGCACGTCCATGCCTAGCCAATGGCCAGTCTTGTGCATGAAAAATCGTTCGTAGGCGCGTTTTCGGATCACTGTATCCAAACGGCCTTCCAGCAGCTTTAGGCGAATTAAGCCGCGGCTGATCACCCGTACTGCGGCGTCATGGGGTGCAAGCCAGCTGTTACCCACTTGGGCCGCATCTATCGCCGCCAGTTCAGCCTCCAACACTATGTCGTAAACCGCCTGCTGTTCTGGCGTAAAACGACCGTTGACGGGAAAGGTGCGGGTAATATCCGACGCGTAGTGATCGTATTCCGCGCCAGCATCAATTAGCACCAGGTCACCGTCGTTAAGCACATCTTGGCAGCGGGTATAGTGCAGCACGCACCCGTTTGAGCCGCTGGCGACAATGGGAGAATAAGACTCGCTGGCATTGTTGTCGTGGAAAGTCTTGAGCAATTCTGCACGCAGCTGGTATTCAGTCATCCCGGGTCGACAAACCTTGAGAGCGTTGAGATGAGCGCCCGCCGCAATTTTCGCAGACCGGGACATGGAACGAATCTCACCGGCGCTTTTATAAAGACGCATATCGTGCAGGTGGTGGTCTAGAGAAATAAATTCTTCTGGCGGCCTGGCGCCTTTACGCCGGCGACTGGTGCTGATCCATTCCATCACTCGCTGGTCAAACGCCGTTTCCCTACCCAGTGGATAATAAAGCCGATCAAACCCCTCCATTAGGTTGGGCAGGATATCGTCCAGATCTGCAATCGGGAATGCATCGTCCATTCCGTAATCGGTGGTGGCGCCCTTAAGTCCCGCCATCGTGCCGTGCCAAAGCTCTTCTTTGGCCGACTTCTGACGGCAAAACAATACCGTCTCACCGTCTTTGCGACCTGGCGCTAACACCAGCAACGCATCGGGCTCTGAAAATCCTGTGAGGTAGTAGAGATCGCTGTGTTGGCGAAACGGAAATTCCACATCGCCATTGCGCAACTGGATCTGAGACCCTGGCACCACGATCAATGAGCCTTCACCCACGGTTCGCATCAACTGCCGACGACGACGGGCAAATTCCGCCTGATCAATCAATGCAGGGCGTCCCCATCGGGCACCTGGGATGGACCTGCTGTGGTATTGAGTGCCTCAAAGGTCATCATGGCGCCTAGACGAACATATTCGGCCAACTCAAAATACTGGTCCTCAGCCTCCTCATCGCCTTCAACCGGCTGGTGATCGGCGCGCACGATCTCCGTGAGATCGTTGACGTATTCCGCCACCTCGGGTGCCAGTTGCTCAAGATTTCCGGCCATCTGACCCACCCCGGCCAGAAACCCTGTACCCCAGGCCGTTAATGCAGCGATTCGTTGTTCCAGATCTGCACTGTCTTCGGGCACCAGCAGCCGGAATCCAAATTCTTCATCAACGATGTTGTCTCTGGACCAATCAAACATCCAATACAGCGATTGGCGCAGCTCTCCATCCAGTTCATGCAGCGCAAAGGATTCACCGACGGCCGCAGCTAGCCACCGTTCCACATCGGTGTCGGCGTCAAAACTGAGAAGGGCGCAGAGCACACCGTGCAGCTCAGCGGGATTCAGCGCCATGGGGGTTGCGCTGAACTGCTCATTTAGCGCATCAAACGGAGGGACTTCAGACATCCCTCTATAGTATCAAGGGTGGCCAAAGTACCGATAGCTAATTGGCTGCTCATTGGCAATCAATTCAACCCCCGATGAAGGGCAAAAATGGGCTAAATGGCACAAAAAGCCAACAAAATCTGAGGTCTAGCAAAACAATCATTGACCTGGCTTTAAGCGCAATTTATGCTGTTTTGCTATGGGAAGCATAGAACACGCCGTTGACGACCTATTGGCGGTGGAAAGTCGGATGGAAGACCTGCTGGGCGCCCTTAAGCGGCTCAGAGAGGAGAACCGGTCTTTGCGCGCCAGCCAGGAATCCCTGGTGGCCGAGCGCGCCAACTTGGTGGCCAAGAACGAACAGGCCCGAACCCGGGTCGAAGCGATGATTGCTCGACTCAAATCCTTGGAGCAAAGCACGTGAGCAGCAAGGAAGCGGTGACCGTTAATGTATTGGACCGAGAATATCGCATTGCCTGCGAACCGGGCGAACGCCGTCAACTGCTGGATGCCGCGGATCACTTAGATCAACAAATGCGCAACATCAGAGACGGTGCCAACATCGTTGGCATGGAGAAAGTCGCGGTATTGGCTGGACTCAACACCACCAATCTTTATCTGCAGCTCAAGTCTCGCGAGGAAACCGTTTCCGGTAATGTGGCCGACCGCCTCAAATCGTTGCGCAACCGGCTGGAATCTGAAGAAATTCAATAACTGATAACTCCTACCCGGTTCTTATCCATTGCCGTGGTATTATCTGGCTATGGGCTCCTCTGCGGTGTTCGATAGCGAGTCTGCATTTGCCTTGACCCTAGTTATCGTGACCACGGAGAAACATCGTTGTAACCAGTGTGCATGTCTGCCTCGTGCGGAAAGCCTAGGGTGCAGCAGGTTTCCCCACCTGAACCGTCGGTTCAAGGTCGCTAATCTCGTAACGGCACAGGCGGAGGATGCCCTCTTCTCCCCGACTCTTTACTCCGGGTCCTGACGCCGATCGTGGAACAGCGTATTCCCCACTCTTCGGACAAAAAGGCGACGGCTCGCCGTCAGGCACGCGCTGCCCGACAAAGCCTCGATGACCAAACCCGTGTCCAAGCCAGTGCAGATATCTGCCACCGGGTCAGTCAACATCCGTGTTTCCAACAAGCCACCCACATTGCCGGTTACCTGCCGCTGAAATATGAGGTGGATCTTCGACCTTTGCTATCACTCGCTATCACGCAACACAAAAAGGTGTGGATACCCAGGGTTATCGATCGGAACATGACCTTCGCCGCCTATCACCCCGATCACCCCTTGACCCGTTCAGCCGTAGGCACACAGCAGCCTAGCGAGGACGCGCAGACTCAAGATGCCCGCGGGATCGATCTCGCGTTGCTGCCGCTGCTGGCATTTACCCGCAGCGGTATTCGTCTTGGCTTGGGCGGCGGATACTACGACCGGGCATTTTCGTTTATGCTCCAAGAGCCTGCTAGCGCTGGGCCACAGCTGACGGGCACGGCATTTGCCATTCAGGAAACAGACACGCTACCTCGGGACTCCTGGGACGTCCCCTTGCAGCACATCGTCACCCAGCGAGGCTGGACAACTTGTCGGTAAACTCCTTTAGTCTTTAGCCAGCAACAACACGCCACTGAATTTTCGAGTCGGGAATAACTTATGGATAGTCAAACACTCAAGATTGCTGCCGCAAAAGCGGCTCTAGCTAGCGTACGCGAGGGTATGGCCCTTGGCGTTGGCACCGGCTCAACGGTCAACTGTTTTATTGACGCGCTAGCGGATTCATCCCTTGAATTTGAAGCCATTTGCTCAAGCTCAGAGGCGACAACACAGCGCCTGATTCAAGCCGGTTATGAAGTGGCTGAACTCAACGATGTGGGCAGCTTGGATCTATACGTGGATGGCGCAGATGAGGTGGATCATCACAAACGGTTGATCAAAGGCGGCGGCGCTGCGTTGACGCGGGAAAAAATCGTCGCTGCCTGCGCCAGGGAATTTATCTGCATCGTCGATAGCAGCAAACAGGTGGATGTCCTGGGTGCATTTCCATTGCCGGTAGAGGTCATCCCGATGGCCCGAAGTTACGTGGCAAGACAGCTTGTCGCCCTCGGCGGCCAGCCACACTATCGCGCTGATGTTGTCACTGATAATGGCAATGATATTCTGGACGTGCACAATCTGCGCATTACCGATCCGGTCGCCCTTGAACAGACGATTAACGCCCTGGCAGGTGTGGTGACTGTTGGATTATTCGCCCGTCGACCTGCCGACAGGGTCATTGTGGCTGCAGCCAGTGGCATAGAGTCGTTTTAAGTACGGTTCAAGCTGGGGACGGCAGTAGCAGGCTACTAAGACTGGCGCATGATGAGCTGGCGGGAAACGCTGGATAAGCCACCACGTAACGCAAACACCTGATAGCCCAGCTTATTAAGAATAAACGCCGCCGAAGCGCTACGTTCGCCGGTTTCACAATACACCACGTAAGGGCAGTCCTTTTTCTGTCCACCCATTTCTTCTCGTAATCGGAACAGCGGCGCATTGCGGCTGCCGGCAAGGCTTCGCTGCTGGTGCTCTTCTTTCATTCGCACATCCAACAAACTACCGCCAGCCGATACCAACGCGGACGCTTGGCCTGGCGATACCCAGTCCACTACCGGGTGTTTTAATAGCTCACTGAAATCCGCTTTTCCCAGTCGCATTAGCTGACCCGCGGTTTTCGCCTTTACATTGGCGTTTCGAGGTTCATTGGAAGTCAGAGCGTCCTCACCAAAACTATCCCCTTCTGCCAGTGTGGCAACAACTTTGTCCTGTCCGTCTGTGGTCTTAGTGACCTGAAATTCGCCGCTTCGGATGACGTAAAAATAGTCACCCGGCTCCCCTTCGGTAATCACCAATCGGTCTGGCATCACGGTAATCAACTCGAAACGCTCAAACATACGCTCGATGTTGCCCGCAGGCAGACGCAACAAAGCCTGGCTATTGAGCATTTTGAATACCCAACGCGCAGATTCGGCCCGACCATCGGGCAGAGTGAACTGGGACGAGCGACTAATCTGGTCCCAAGTCACCACTTTCTCTAGAAAATTTCGATCAAATACCACTGTCCGCGCGCCCACCCCCGATACCACAGCAGTAAACCGGCGGGGCTGGAAGTCACCTACGGCGTAACGAGTGCGGTCCGAATCGGTGTGCAACTCCCGTTCGCGACCATCGGGATACCGACAGCTAACCGAACCTGACAACAAAAACAGGCTTTCACCGTCATTATCGCCCTCACGGAATAACGATTCGTCCCGTTGATAGTCACGCACCTCACCATGCTCAGCCAGCATGTTGAGGTGAGCAGCCGCAAGCGTATCCATGGGATACAGGCGCGATAGCGTTTTAGTATCTACTGACATAAATCCCTCAGGTGACTGATAACTATGCACTTAAGCCGCAATTGCAGCAACTTTTCCTAGTCTCAAGCGAAAGGCCACACTATCGGATCCACAAAAAAGCCCGCAACGTGCGGGCTTTTTGCAACCGGCCTGACAGACGAACGTCTGCCTGACGGGTAATTATCGCTTGGAGTACTGGGTGGCTTTACGTGCCTTATGCAGACCCACTTTCTTACGCTCAACTTCGCGAGCGTCGCGGGTAACAAAACCGGCTTTGCGCAGTTCGCCACGCAGCGTCTCGTCATACTCCATCAACGCCCGGGTCAATCCCATCCGAATCGCACCGGCCTGGCCAGTAGTGCCGCCACCGCTTACGGTGCAGGTGATATCGAATCGATCAGTCAAGCCGGTGAGTTCCAGAGGCTGTCGGACAATCATTCGCGCCGTTTCACGACCAAAAAATTCGTCCAGGGGCTTTTGGTTCACATTAATGCCGCCTCGGCCCGGTCGGACAAACACCCGCGCCGCAGAAGATTTGCGTCGGCCGGTTCCATAATATTGTTCTGAAGCCATGGTTATCTATTGTCCTGTTACAGTTCCAGCGCCTGAGGCTGCTGTGCGGTGTGCGGGTGCTCTGCCCCGGTATAAACCTTGAGCTTGCGGAACATAGCCCGGCCCAAAGGGTTTTTAGGCAGCATACCTTTCACGGCTGTTTCGATAACCCGCTCAGGGTTTCGATCCAGCATGGTTTGCAGATTGGAAGATTTCAGGTTTCCGATGTAACCGGTGTGCCGGTGATACATCTTGTCCTGAAGCTTCTTGCCGGTCACACCAATCTTCTCTGCGTTCACAATGACGATGTAATCGCCCGTGTCCACGTGAGGAGTGTATTCGGCTTTGTGTTTTCCACGCAGACGTTTTGCCACTTCACTGGCAAGTCGTCCAAGAGTTTTTCCATCGGCGTCCACGAGGAACCAGTCGCGCTCGACCTCGTGCGCCTTGGCGCTGAAAGTTTTCATGAGGGAATCCGTATCCCGGCCATCGACATAAGGGCGGGGATACTACTGTAAGGACTGAGTCTTTGCAAGACTTCGTGGCTTGCTGGGACAGAGCCAAAAAGGCTCTTTTAATTCAGCCACTTACAACGGCCATTTGGGGCCTGCGCGTGACTGGCGGTAAAGCACTGTCAACAGGGCGAGAAAACGCGCCCTGTTGACAGGCTTTTGGCCGATTAAGGACGCACTCAATCCAGGCTGTAAACCAGGTTTACCGTGGTCACAAAATCTGAATTATTGGCTGGATCGTCAACATCGGTGTTATGACGAATTTCGTAGGCCAATTGAAGGCCAAAGTTGTTGGCAATATCGGCGGTTAATGCGGTGATGTTTTTGGCAAAGGTATTGTCTGATCCGGCTTCAACCAAAAATGCGTTGGTCAAGGTCGCTGATTCGCTTAATACCCAGGCGTAGTCCAGCTTGCCACGCAACACCGGGTCGGTGGATGTTTCGCCGCTGTCGCGAAGTTCTGCGCGCCGATAACCGATACCGATTTCGCCATTGAGTTTGTGCACGTCGTTGTTGAACAGCTCGCGGCCATAACCGGCCGCCAAGGTGGCCTGGTTTTCAAATTGGCTGAAATCGTCGTTTTCGTACCGTAGCGAACCAAACCAGTAGCTGATTTCGTTAATTTTGTAGTCGCTTTGACCATATAATTCGAAACGATTAGCAGTGTCTACATCGTTCTCGCTGGCATTAAGTACGGCCAGACCCAGGACGTGCCGCCACTGTTCCATGTTATTGACCAACTCAGCGCCAATGTTGATGGTCTCGGTTTCGGCGTTGCCGCGCTGAGATACGACGCCGAAACGGCCGCTGCCAGACCAACCTAATTCGTCATCAGCCATTGCCGGCAAGCAAACAGTCGCAAGCAGGGGCACGGCACACAAAGATCGAAATTTCATACTACTCTCCAGTGTTAGGGGTAAAGCGAGCGTATTGGGCAAAAAAGTGGTGAAAAAGTACAGTGTTGAATACGCTCGTTTACAATGTGGGGCATGAATAGCGAAAACCCACCGCTGCGACAGCTTTCCGCGCTGGATCAACTGCTCGATCAAGCCGACCGGGCGCTTAGAACCACCCTCGCGCGGCCGGCACAAAGGCCAGATTCTCCGGCACATGCAGTGCCCCAAACCTGTCTCAGCGATACCGAGAAGGACCATTCTGCTGGTCTAATGCGGATCAACCACGCTGGCGAGGTATGCGCGCAAGCGCTTTATGACGGCCAAGCGCTGGTGGCCCGGGACCCACAGATCGCTCAGCACCTGCGCCATGCCGCGGAGGAAGAGACCCGACATTTGGCCTGGTGCGACGCACGCTTAACAGAATTGGGGAGCAAACCTAGCCTACTGGGGCCGCTGTGGTACACGGGCTCATTCACATTGGGGGTGACCGCTGGACTGGCCGGCGATCAATGGAGTCTGGGGTTTGTGGAAGAAACCGAACGCCAAGTTGAGGCCCATCTGGCAGATCACCTTCAGCACCTACCCGATAACGACAAACGCAGCCGCGCCATTGTCAGCCAAATGATGATTGATGAGGCACGCCATGGACAGCAAGCCCGGGATGCGGGTGCCAACACGCTTCCAGACTGGATTCGATCGGCCATGTCAGCCACCGCCAAAGTGATGAAATTTGTTGCCTATAGACTATGAGCAAAACCGCCAAAAACCCTCTCAGCGCGCCGCAAATTCCGGAAATTTTCACGCCCAGATTACTGCTTCGGGGTCATCGCCTGGACGATTTTGATGCCTTTACTCAAATGCAGGCCGACCCAGTGGTCATGCAGCACATCACAGGGAAGCCCTTGGGTCGCGACGACGCTTGGCAAAAATTCTCTCGCTCCGTTGGCCACTGGAGTTTGCGCGGGTTTGGCTACTGGGTGGTCTGCGATCGACATACCGGCCAGTTTCTGGGCGAAGCTGGGTTTGCCAACTTTGAACGCTCTATCGACCCCAGTTTAACCGCCTACCTAGAGGCCGGCTGGGTGTTTGATCGTGCCGCCCATGGCCGCGGCCTGGCGACAGAGGCGGTTACCGCGGCATTAGGGTGGGCTGACGCCCACTGCCCGGGAAGACAGGTGGTTTGCATGATCGATAAACAAAACAAAGCGTCCATTCGAGTGGCTGAAAAATGCGCCTTTGAGCCCTGGGTAACCACCACATTTAAAGGCAGTCATGTACAGTTGTATCGTCGACCCGTAAGTCCCTCAAATTAAGATGCAACCGGATAGATTGGGGCTGAAAAATCATCTCGGGATTGCACGGCGAGCCTATATAGGCTAAAAATCACAGGACAAACGGGGAAGTTGCGACCCGCAGCCAGTAGTTTGGCTGACGGCAGGGGTATGCCAGATCAGAACAAGGGGCGCTACATTTGGATCGCAAGAACTATAACGAAGGGTTTTTCGAGTTTGACGATACCTCCATTGACCGATTTTTAGCCAGCTGTCATCGGCGGAAGTATCCGAACAAAACACCGATCATCCGGCCTGGCGACATGGCCGACACGTTGTACTACGTTATCGAAGGTTCGGTAACGGTCAGCGTTGAGGATGAGGAAGGG
>CAZLJY010000173.1:0-10286 GCA_964559945.1 uncultured Gammaproteobacteria bacterium
GCCTTGACCCAGTTGCAACCCATTGAACTGGGCGCAAAAGAAGGCTTGGCCTTACTCAATGGCACCCAAGCATCCACCGCGCTGGCCCTGGCGGGTTTATTTGACGCTTGGCGTTTAGCCCTCGCCTCCCTCACCACCACCGCTCTATCCATCGATGCTGCGATGGGTTCCTGTGCACCCTTTCGAGACGAAATTCATCAATTGCGGGGGCACCCCGGGCAAATCGAAAGCGCCCAGCGCCTGCGCGAGCTGCTCAGCGGTTCTCAAATTCGCCAAAGCCACCAAAATGGCGATGAACGCGTGCAAGATCCCTACTGCCTGCGCTGTGCTCCCCAGGTGATCGGTGCATGCCTTGATCAACTCCGTCATGCCGGCGGCGTACTGAAAATCGAAGCCAATGCCGCCACCGATAATCCACTGGTGCTCAGTGACGGCCACATTGTCTCAGGCGGCAACTTCCACGCCGAACCGGTGGCATTGGTGGCCGATAATGCCGCCATTGCCGTGTCAGAAATCGGTTGTATCGCCCAGCGCCGGATCGCCTTGCTGGTGGATCCAGCATTGAGTTTCGGTCTGCCAGCATTCCTCACACCTGAGCCCGGCCTGCAGTCCGGCCTAATGATTGCTGAGGTGACCTCAGCGGCCTTAATGAGCGAAAACAAGTCCTTGGCCAATCCGCGCAGTACCGATTCAACGCCAACCTCTGCCAACCAGGAAGATCATGTGTCCATGGCCTGCCACGGGGCCCGTCGATTGCATGAGATGAACGAAAATCTTGCCGGCATTTTGGCCATAGAAGCGATGGCAGCCGCTCAAGGGGTGGAGTTGCGAGGACCACTGACTACCAGTAAACCGCTGGCGGCGGTTGTGGATCGATTGCGCCAACACTGTCCAGCGCTGAAAGATGATCGGCGAGTTGACGGCGACATCCAAGCCCTTAGCCAGCTGCTGCTTGAATCTGACGCCCTGAACGATTTTTCCGCACCGATTACGCCGATTACGCTGGGTTGATGGACGCCGTCAGCGTTATCCGCGGCAACGGACCACTGATCCTAAGCCAACCCCATTCCGGTACGTGGATGCCGAAAACGGTGGCCGACAATCTCACCGCCGCCGGACGTCAGTTGATGGATACCGATTGGCATATCCCCAAACTCTATGACGGTTTGATCGACAACCCGACCATCATCAAGGCCAACTTTAGCCGACAGGTCATCGATGTAAATCGGGACCCCCAAGGCAGCTCCCTTTATCCCGGGCAAGCCACCACCGGGCTGGTGCCACTGACAAGCTTTGACGGCGAACCGCTATGGAAAACCCCTCCCAGCAGCGAGCAAATCAGCAGCCACCGATTGGGTTTTCATACTTGCTACCACCAGGCTTTGGCGCACGAGATCGTGCGGGTAAAAAACGCCTTTGGCATTGCACTTCTTTATGACTGTCACAGCATTCGCTCGCCTATTCCCCGGCTTTTTGAAGGCCGCTTGCCGGACCTAAACATTGGCACCTACAGCGGCGCAAGTTGCGCCCCGGAAATCGCCAATACCATCACCCGTTTGTGCCAGGGTCAGCGGTCATTCAGCTATGTGGTGAACGGTCGCTTTCGCGGCGGCTGGATCACTCGCCATTACGGCCAGCCGGACGATGGCGTACACGCGGTACAGATGGAACTGGCCCAACCCAGTTACTTAGACAACGACGCCACACCGCCGGTTTATTGCCCAACAGCCGCCAGGCCAATGCGCTCGCTGCTGCAAACCCTCTTGCAAGCGCTACAGACCATCGCCCTAAGCCACCATTCACTAACCCGGAAGCCCTCATGACCCAAGCCCGCAAAATTGTCAGCCCCAGAGGCGACACCTTGAACTGCCTAAACTGGGCTGCAGAAGCGCCGTTTCGGATGCTCCACAACAACTTGGACCCGCAGGTCGCAGAAAACCCTGACGAACTGGTGGTGTACGGCGGCATTGGCAAAGCCGCCCGCAGCTGGGAAGATTTTGATCGCATCACCCAGGCCTTAAAAACCCTGACCGAAGAACAGACCCTGCTGGTTCAATCCGGCAAACCCGTGGGCGTTTTTGATACCCACAAAGACGCGCCCCGGGTGCTGATCGCTAACTCAAACTTGGTGCCTCACTGGGCCAACTGGGAGCACTTCAACGAACTGGATAAAAAGGGTTTGATGATGTACGGCCAAATGACCGCCGGCTCCTGGATCTACATCGGCACCCAGGGCATTGTGCAAGGCACCTATGAGACCTTTGTTGAGGCTGGCCGGCAACACTATGATGGCAACCTCAACGGTAAATGGTTACTCACCGCAGGCCTTGGGGGGATGGGCGGCGCACAACCGTTGGCGGCAGTCATGGCTGGCGCCTGCTGTTTGGTAATTGAATGTGATCGCGACCGAATCGCCTTCCGTCAACGCACTGGCTACTTGGACCAACAGACCGATTCCTTGGACGACGCCCTGGCGATGATTGAACGGTGGACGGCAGCGGGTGAGGCCAAGTCTGTAGGCTTATTGGGCAACGCCGCTGAGGTGTTTCCCGAACTGGTGAAGCGAAATGTTCGCCCAGACTTGGTCACCGATCAGACCTCCGCCCACGATCCTTTGAATGGCTACTTGCCTGCCGGTTGGTCCCTTGAGCAATGGAAAGAAAAACGCAAAACAAGCCCGGCTGAGGTGGAAGTCGCGAGCCGCGCCTCTATGAGAGTTCAGGTCAAAGCTATGCTGGATTTTTGGCATCGCGACATCCCCACCCTGGACTATGGCAACAACATTCGTCAGGTGGCCTTTGAGGAGGGTTTGCGCAACGCCTTCGATTTCCCCGGATTTGTCCCGGCCTATATCCGTCCGTTGTTTTGCCGCGGCGTGGGCCCGTTTCGCTGGGTTGCCCTATCCGGCGACCCGCAAGACATTTACAAAACCGACCAGAAGGTCAAAGAGTTGATGCCTGACGATGTCCATCTTCATCACTGGCTGGACATGGCCCGGGAACGCATTGCCTTTCAAGGACTGCCCGCTCGCATCTGCTGGGTTGGACTGGGCGATCGCCATCGCCTGGGTCTGGCCTTCAACGAGATGGTGGCCAGCGGCGAGCTTAGTGCACCGGTGGTGATTGGCCGCGATCATCTAGACAGTGGCTCAGTGGCCAGCCCCAATCGGGAAACCGAAGCCATGAAAGATGGTTCCAGCGCTGTGTCGGACTGGCCATTGCTCAATGCGCTACTGAACACCGCATCCGGCGCCACCTGGGTCAGCCTGCACCATGGCGGCGGCGTGGGCATGGGGTTTTCCCAACACGCCGGCATGGTGATCTTAGCCGACGGCACTGCCGATGCTGCGCGCCGTCTAAAGCGGGTGCTCTGGAACGACCCCGCAACCGGCGTCATGCGACACGCTGATGCTGGTTACCAAGATGCGCTGGCCTGTGCGCAAGAAAACGACTTGGTGTTGCCTGCGATTCTGTAATCCTGCCGGTGATCCCGGAGATGGCCTTCAATACAAACCCGGGGCTAAAGCACACCCAATAGACGATCAGCGCTGCGGGCAGCCAGCGCCTGAATGGTAAAGGTCGGATTGACCCCTGCGCTGGTGGGAAATAGCCCGGGGCCTGCCACCACTAAATTGGGGATATCGTGGACCTGGCCAAAACTATTGGTGACCGAATAAGCCGGATCATCACCCATGATAGTGCCACCCATAATGTGCATGGCGCCTTGGGGGCCAGTCCATACCTCCCCTGCACCGCCTGCCTCAAAGATCTCTTTGCCTTCAGCCAACGTGGCTCGCCAGAGGGCATTGGAATATTCGCTGCAGGTATGTGTTGCACGGGCCAGGGGTACGCCGTGATCGTCACGCTGGTCGCTTAGGGTAATGCGGTTATCCGAGACCGGTAAGTCTTCCACCACGGCCGTCATACCGGCGAAGTGTTTGGCCGCCTTCGGCATAAAATCGGTTAGGGCCTGACCGAACAAATCCGGCCGGGTAGTGGCGATGCCAAGCAAATCGTTCGGCCGCACGGCTTGGGCAATCATCCATTGGTAACTGCCGAAGGCGCCGGACTGGGCATGGAAATCTTTGGCGTAGTGATCTTGATTGACCAGCTGACCACCAAACGCGCCCAAAGAAGGTTGAGTTTGTTGATCAAACAGACCAAAAATCAATCCCGCTGAATGGGACATGAGGTAGCGACCCAGCTGACCGGTGGAATTACCCAATCCTGCGGGGTGAGCGTCGTTGGCTGAAGCCAGCATCAGGCGCGGATTTTGGACCGCAAAAGCAGCCAGGATGACTGTGTCGGCCAACAGCGTCTGACGCTGTCCTTGGCCGTTGATCACCTCCACACCGGTTGCCCGATCGCCATCCACCAGGACCCGCACCACCGGTGTATCGGTGACCAGTGTTGCACCTGCTTTGGCCGCTTGAGGAAGATAAATCGTGGCCGGATTGGCCAACGCCCCGATGGGACAGCCCGCGTCACACCAGCCGTCCCATAAACAGACCGACCGGCCGTTGTAAGGGGTGGTGGTTACCGCCAAAGGTAGCGGTGCGGTGCTCATTCCTTTGGCCGCAAAACCTGCCGCAATGGCGCGGCCTTGGCCAAACAGCGGTACCGGCGGCATAGGATAGGCCTCACCAGGCGGGCGCCAGGTTTCCTGATCAGCATCTCCTGCAATGCCGGCAACTCGCTGAACCTCATCGTAATAAGGCTGCAGGTCGCTGTAATTGATGGGCCAGTCTAAGCCTCGATCATGATCGCTGCGCATGGTGAAATCGCTAGGATGCATTCGCGGCCAAACCGCATAGTGATGCATGGCACTGCCACCCACACCCATCCCGGCATTAAAGTTGTAACCCACTGGGTTGGCACCGTCCTCCAGCACAGGCGCGCCATTCCACTTTAGACGACGGGCCCAGATCCCGGAACTGACCATGTCGTTGCTGTTGCGCTGGGGACCGGCTTCCACGATCAGTACCCGTTTACCACCGGCGGCAAGCTTGGCCGCCATGGTACTGCCGGCAGCACCGGAACCCACCACAATGACGTCCATCTCTTCCGTCGGCAAACTCATTGGCCCCACTCACTGGGAGGACTGACATGTGCAGCGTAAGGAATACCCAGTTTCGCAAAGCCAGCTTCGGTGCCATAAACCACGTCCACCGCATCACTGCGCAAAACAAAATAGAAAAACGCCTGGGGCGGACCGTCCCAATCGGCAATGCTGCCGGCGGCTAACTTGCTGGCCAGTTCAAGCTGTTGATCGGCGCTTAGGTCCAGATAGTTTTTTTTATACAGAGAATTGGCCGCTCCATTCATACCTCGAAGGCCCCCAGCGTAAAATTCCTGCCAGGGCTGGGGCACACCAAGATATTTCATCATCAGCAATTGCTGATCGGCGGGTGCGGCCAACTGGTGGTCCAGGAAATACCCGATACCGGCCTCGGAAGCGCCGGGCACCAACTGTTCTGCCAAGGCGTCTAGGGTTTGGGTTTCGCTGAGGGACAATACCTTAAGTTCAGCGCGCTGTTGTTTTGCCTCACCGGGAGTTAATTGCTGCTCGCAGCCGCCGACCATAAAGGTCAACAGGCCAGCACTACCGGTGGCGACAAAGTGTCTACGACTAAGCGCCATCAGGAAACGATGGTTGGCATGGGTTGACGCAGCCCCATGGCTTCCAGTCGTGGCATGACCTCATCGCGGAAGTAGGGAAACTCTTTTGCGTAATCCACAAACGATAACGTACAGCCAGCAAAACCTGCATCGCTAACCCGTTTTAGCTCCGCTGCGACGGTGTCGGGATCTCCTACCAGCGGCAGGGTGCCATGACCGGCAGCAAATCGCCCTCGAAGCATTTCCAGTGCTTCGGCTGGGAAGGATTGGGCGTGCATACCTTGTAAACGCATCAGGTTATCTACCGCATCCCAGTCAGCATTTTCATCCGCGTAATGGTGCAGGTATTCCTCCGCTTCGCTTTGGGTGGGCCGACACACCACATGGCCTAAGGTGAACACGCCGGTGCTGCGACCGTGCGCTTTGCCCCCTTGCTGGATATCCACCACTTCCTGACGAGACTCATCTGGATCCACGGAAATGCAAAACAGAAAATCGGCGTTGCGGGTGGCAAAGTCACGACCCTGGGCTGAGCCGGCAGCATTCATGATTGGCGGATTGCCGTCGAAGGGACGAGGGTAACCGTAAACCCCTTTTAGGTTGAAAAATTTACCCTCCCAATCAAACGGCCCTTGGTGATTCCAAATCGCCTGAACCACGTCAAACCACTCTTGAGCCAGCGCGTATCTGTCCTCGTGGGCTTCTGGCAAGTCGATCCCAAAGGCGTCGTACTCGGGCTTGTTCCAGCCGGCCACCACATTGAGACCCAGCCGACCGCTACTGAGCTGATCCGCGGTGGCCAACTGTTTGGCCGCCACCACCGGATGAATAAACGCGGTGTGGACGGTCGCGAAAACGTTGATGCGTTTGGTATGGGCCAGCAAGCCTGTGGCCCAGGTCACGGTTTCCAGCACGCTGCCATGAAAATCGGTTTCGCCGCCGTAGCCTATCCAGCGGGCAATCGGCAACACAAACTCTATCCCCGCCTCGTCACCTAGCTGGGCCAGCTTGATATTATTTTCCCAGTTATTGACCCAGCGCTCAGGCACCTGGGTCACTGCCATACCGCTGGAGCAGTTAGGTGAGAAGAAGCCCAGCTTTAGCTTGTTCTCCCCTAAGATGGGAGATTGTTGATGCCCCATCTTAGAAAGACCAACGAGCCGATACGCCGTACCAGCGCGGTGGTTGGTAGGCCACCTCGTTACAGCCACAAAGGGTTGCCAAATCGAATCCCTGTACGCCGATACGCTCATCAGACAGGTTATTGATATCCAACGTTAGGGCCAAGGATTCATCCGCGTTGGTCCAGCCAAGGGACGCGTTGACCAGGGTATAGGCGTCAAACTTGTCCGCATCGAAATTACGCAGGTTGTAAAAAAACTCATCGGAGTAACTCACATCGCCGCGCACATGCATGGTGCCGCCCAGGGCTGGCCACTCATAGCGAACTAAGGCGGTGGCTTGCAGTTCCGGTGAGTAGGTTGGGTCCACATCCCGCGGCGGCAATGGCGATCCATTGCGCAGCAACACGTCTTTCACCGTGGCATCAAACGCGGACACACTCAGCAACACATCCCAGCCTTCCGCCGGCGAGGTGACAAATTCTAATTCCGCACCGACGTTGTCGGCGTCCGCGTTAATCACTACGCCGCCAACACCGACAAACAGGAAGGCTTGGTAATCGGAATAGTCGTAGTAGAAGAAATTACCGTTCAAACGACTTCGACCATCGTGGAAGGTAGATTTAAAGCCCGCTTCAAATGCGGTGAGTTCTTCTTCGTCGTAGGGCAGCGCATCGTTTCCTCCGGAACCCAAAAAGGCTCCCAATAGCGGTGCGTTAAAGCTGCCCGCTTTCACGCCGCGGTTGATGCCGCCGTAAACCAACAAATCGTCGTTGACCTGAAAATCCAGCTGGGCCTTGGCCGCCCACAAGGTGTCTGAGGTGCTGTCGGAGAAAAAGAAGGGCGAACCCGCGCCGAAGGCGTTAGGCAGGAAATCTCCCTGGTTCACGGTGAAATTACTCTGGGATAAAAACACCCCAATGCCGGTGCTGAACTCTTTTTCTTCCTGGATCGCGCGAAGACCAAATATTCCGGTTAAGCGATCGCTGAAATCGTATTCCACTTGGCCAAACAGGCTGTAAGAGTCGGTTTCAAGGTCCGCAACCACACCGATGTCCACCGGCGCAAACGGCGCGCTGCCGGCAATACTATTGGCCGGCGCCTTGAGACCGTTGTCAGATCGGGTGTCGATATTCAGGTAGTAAAACCCGGCCACCCAGCGACTGCGGTCAGTTTCCCAATTCAAACGAATTTCTTGAGTCAGACTGCTGGAATCCACGCCAGCGTAGTTGGCCAATTGGTTCACTGGCCCTGAGTCCACGTCGATGAACAATAGTTTTTCGTAGTCTTTGTAGTCGGTGATGGCGGTGAGCAACATGCCGTTGGCTAAGTCGTACTCAAAGCGCCCGTTAATGCCAAAGGTTTCGGTAAAACCCTGATCCTGGAAAGCAAAATCGCCACTGGTGTCGAAATCGTCGCCGTCAGGGTCTAGATAACCGAAGAAATCGCCACCAGGAACCGGCCGCCCGGGCAAACCAATACCGCCACCGGGGAGAAATTGATCCCCATCAATGGCATCGGCACCGCCGTCGCCGGAACCAAAAATCGAGAGCCGAGTCTCATTGGGCGGCGTATCAATTACGTTAACCAACTCGCCGTTAGCATCCAGCACACCGATGGTGGATTTGGACTGATAAGGGCCGGTCGCAACGTCACTATCGGCGTAGTTCGCCGACACCCGAAACAACAGGTTGTCGCTGACTTGAAAATCCAGCGTGCCGCGCACCGCAATGGTCTCGTTATCCCCCAGGTCAGCGCCAGCGCCGGCCCCCGGTGACGCTGAACCTGGACCTCCAGGCGGGGCACCCAATGGATAAAGGTTATTCAGGTAGCCATCGTTAGTGTTGTACATAAACGCCGCTCGACCGGCGACTCGATCGGACAGCGGCCCGCCGATGGCGCCTTCCAGTCGAACTTGATCGGCATCGGCATTGCTGTCGAACATGCCATAGGTGACGTCGAGAAAACCGTCGGTCTCATCGAAACTGGGCTTGCGCGACAAATAATGAACCAGCCCTCCGGTCGCATTTCGTCCGAACAGGGTGCCTTGGGGTCCTTTCAAGATTTCGACGCGATCAACGTCGAATACGGCGAATGTTTGGGCCTGGGCAACGGCAATGTAGCCATCGTCCAGATACACCGCATTGGGCGCTTCAACAATGTCGTTAAAATCGTTTTGGGTCACCCCGCGAATGGTGAACTGGGTGTTCTGACCGGCAAGGTTGCCCGAAATGTGCACGCCCGGGGAGAAGATGGCGACATCAAAACTCTCTTCCACTCCCAGTGCCTGGAGCTGCGCGCCGGTAAAAGCGGTAATGGCAATACCCACGTCCTGCAAGCTCTGTTCGCGCTTCTGGGCCGTAACAACGACCTCTTCCAGCACCTGTGACTGCGCGCTGCCGGCGGCGAGTATGCCACCAATTGCTGCACCTAAAACAGATCGTTTGGTCCATTGCGCCATGCCTAATCCCCTCACATTGATCAGTTGATGATGATTCGGTTTTTAACGTAAATTTAAGCATAATGTTACGGCTAATTTTCTACAAGAGGGTATTTTCTCCATGACCAACGCTGCAAAACCGCCGGCTGATCAACTCAGGCGCCTGGATAAACACTGGCATTTGGCCACCGACGATGCGGAAGTCGCCATCACGGAGCTAGAGTTTTCCCTGCTTCGCGTGGCCTCAGCGTTTGAACGCTGGCAATCAGATTGCCTGGCCTGCTGCCACGGCAACTCGTTCTCAGGCGCCGATACCTCTGTGCTCCACGTGATTCGGATGCACGAGCGATCCAAGAGCATCTCGGAGATTGGTCGCCTGCTAAAACGCGATGACCAGTCCAATCTGCAGTACAGCATTCGCAAACTGCTAAAGGCCGGGCTGATCGAAAAGACCAGTGGCGGTGGAAAAAAAGGTGTGACCTATCAGGTCTCCAACCTGGGTCACCAGGTCACCGATCGTTACGCGGAATTCCGAAAAGAGCTGCTGACCTCGCTGGCCACCACAGTGTTCGCGAGCCACGATCTTGAGGCGGTGGCAAAAACCATGAACCTGATGTCCGGGGTTTACGATCAAGCATCTTGCGTCGCTGCCACCCATCGGGTTCCTGCGTGAATCCACAGGACTCGCTTGTGGTCAGTTCATCAAGACCTACAAGTGAGCGTTAATCCGGGCGCGACAGATAAGTTGCCGGCGAAAGTGGCTGTGCCAACTAAAATCACACAAAGTACCCATCAACTAGCCTAACGCGTGACTCATGAACCAAGGGACTCAAAGATGTTAGACCCGCAAGACTCACGATCCTGGCATCTCCCGGCCCCAGCTCCCAGGCCGGCATCGGCGTCGCCGACAAATTGATCTGCATGGCCACAGGAAACACAGAGTGATAACCATTGAAGGTGTGCCCAGGTTCAACTTGAATCACTGTCCCCAGGAAGTGTTGCAGCTTCATGCCCGTAACCTCACCGATCTGCGCTACTAGATTTGGTTGAGAAAAGTAGTCGCAAATTTGTCCGGTCACAGCGCCGTGAGTAGCTCCGGGCAAGGCC
>CAZLJY010000174.1:0-10277 GCA_964559945.1 uncultured Gammaproteobacteria bacterium
AAAAAGGGGGCATTGCCCCCTTTTTTTTATTCAACAACCCGCTATACCTACACGTAATTCACCACGGCGTAGACAGCCGCGCCAACAATGAGGGCTAACACTGTGGCTCTTAATAGCCCAGATCCAGCAATGGCCTCAAACCGGCCAGATTCGTCAATCTTCTTACCGGTAAACATCGCTTTAACCAATGCTTCTTTTTTGTAAAAGCGATAAAAAACAATGGCGATGATATGAACAATCGAAAGTCCCAATAGTATTTTTGCACTAAGCCCGTGAAATTCGGTGATCGACCCAGCCATCGCCGGTGAAACAAATTTATTCAGGGGTGCGAAAAAATAAAACTCGTCGTCAGCAAACATGCCCGTTCCGGCCTGCACCGCAATGAACACCAACAATGCCAGTACCGAAAGGCCACCTAGCGGGTTGTGACCTGCGTATTGTCTGCTGTCTTTGCTCAGCAGCGTCTTGGCATAGTTAACAATTTGGGAAGGGGAAAAAAGAAAGCTGCTGATTTTTGCGTAGCGCGTCCCTATCAGCCCCCAGATAATTCGAAACACGATCAATCCCAGGGCAACATATCCCGACAGAAAATGCATCTCCAGATTGTTTTGGATTTCCATTGAAAACCAGGAATAACCCAAGGTTAGGACGATGGCCCAATGAAACAGTCGGGTAGGAATATCCCAGATAAGCTTTTTGTTGTCTGACATGAGTGAGCCTGAAACGATCGGGCCTAATTATCAGGGCCGGGCCAAGGTGAAATCAAATAAGATTCAACCGCAACCAACCATCTGTGCAATAGCAGGAAACACCATAGCCTGACCTATTTGGTCCCAGCAGCTACTCAGTTTTTCCGTGGCCAATGATTTAACTAAACACTTGAGCCTGGTGGATATTTGTGTTCGCCTGTGACTTCAACAACCCATGGTGCTCGGACTGTTGTCTGATCAACGCTCCATTACTCAGCTTGTGCAAGCGGTCAGCGAGAGCAAACCCAAGGCCTGGGATCCTATTGACCTGTAACGCCGCCCGCCCAAATCCGTATACCTGTGAAAGAGGTAGGTGAATGTGGAGACAGGAACAATGAGCCACCCAAGCCTCGACGTGCTTTACGCCGATGATCACATTGTGGCCATCAACAAGCCAGCGGGGCTGCTGACTCACCGCAGCGCCATTGCTCGCCACGAGCGCTTCTTTGCCCTGCAGTTGTTAAGAGACCAGATCGGTCAGCGGGTGTTCCCCATTCACCGATTGGACAAACCCACCTCTGGGGTTTTGCTTTTTGCCCTGAACAAGGATTGCGCCCGAAAGCTATCGGAGCAATTTTCGGCCCGGCAAATAACCAAGCGATACCTTGCCGTGGTTCGCGGGCACTGCCCCCAACAAGGCCTGGTTGATCGTCCATTGCGGGAAAAGCCCGACAAAATGACGGACGCGCGCGCACGCCAAGATAAACCGCCGCAGGAGGCCGTCACGGAATTTGAACGACTAGCGAAAATTGAATTGGCGGTTGAAGTGGAGCGATACCCAACAACCCGCTACTCCCTTGTACAGCTGCAGCCAAAAACCGGCCGCAAACACCAACTGCGCCGACACATGAAACATATCGGCCACCCGATCATCGGCGACAGCACCTATGGCAAAGGGGTGCACAATCGCTTTTTTGCTAGCCAATACCACTGTCCGCGATTACTGCTGGCGTGCACTGCCATTGAAATCAGTCACCCGAAAACTGGCAAGCAGTTAACGCTCACGGCACCACCTAGTGATGACTTTCAGCGTCTACTGACCGCCTTCGATTGGCTGACAAAAGCGATACCGCAGCCATCCAATTGACCTAGTCGCGTGTTTAAAAAAAACCGGATTTCGACGTTTCTGCACTCGGCACAGGAATTTGCCGACATTTTCATTGACTACAAGTCATTGAGAATGTGAGAGGACGGAAAATGACACTTTGTCGATCTCGATGTGAAAAACCCAAGGGTGGCATTTTTCACCCCCCTGCTAGGATCTTAGGTGATCGACTCAACGCTATCTTCCCAATTCTGACCATCAAAGGGCACAATTTTTAGAAACCCAAACCCATCATCCAAGCAGCGCGCGTTGACGTCATAACAGTGCGGATGGGAGCGTGGCCGGCTAAAGGGGTGGATGCCGCACCGGATACAAAACCGGTGCTCTGCCGTTAAGGTGTTGAATCGGTAAGACGATAAATGCTCCTCACCTTTTAGCAGCACAAAATCATCCGCTGAGGCAATGAGATTGATGAAACCCTTTTTCGAACACACTGAACAATTACACTGAAGTGCCTCGGTTGATTGAATTCGCACCTTAAAACGAACGTTGCCACAGTGGCATCCGCCGCAGTACCAATTTTCTGACAAATCAGCCATCGCTATACCCATCGAATTTGAGCCAAGAGTATATACAAGCCTCTTCTATGCCGAGGCAATCAGCGCCACTGGCAAAGGTCCTATTGGTCATCCACTCATCGACCTCGCCATCCGTTAGACTATCGTCTGAAAATTAGCCGGCCAATGTCATGAACGCCAAAACACCTAGCGAATCTGCTGTAGATCACAATGTGTACAAGGTCTTTCCTAACGACCTAAACTCCAAGTACACCGTATTTGGTGGGCTAGTAATGAGCTTGTGTGACCGCACCGCATTGATTGTTGCTGAACGCCACAGCGGTCAATCCTGCGTGACCGCCGCCCTGGATAGCCTGGAATTTAGCGCGCCGGCAAGAATTGGCGATACCCTGGTCATCAAAGCGGCGGTGAACCGCGCCTGGCGCAGCTCCATGGAAATTGGCGTGCGAGTCACGGCGGAGAACAGCATGACCCAACAATCTCGACATGTTGTATCGGCTTACCTGACCTTTGTTGCGTTGGATGACGAAGGCCGGCCTACCTCTGTACCCCCGCTGCTTGCTGAAACGCCGGAGGAAAAGCGCCGATTCGAAAAAGCCCAGGACCGACGTAGCCAACGCCTGGCGAACAAACAAAAGTAATCAACGTCCCGTCAAGCAGGTAATCCATGGCCCTCAAAGCGACAATATTTCGTGCCAATATCGCTATTGCGGATATGGATCGCCACTATTATCAAGATCACACCCTGACCATTGCTCGCCACCCCTCAGAAACCGATGAGCGGATGATGCTGCGCATCCTGAGCTTTGGCCTGTTTGCCCATGAACGATTGGAATTCACTAAAGGGCTCAGCACCGACAATGAACCAGATCTTTGGCAAAAATCTCTGACGGGTGACATCGAGCATTGGATCGATTTGGGTCAACCCGACGACAAGCGCATCCGCATCGCCTGCGGTCGCGCACAAAAGGTCACCATCGTCTGTTATAGCGGCAACAGCGCGGCGATCTGGTTCAAAAAACTTAACGGGGCGCTATCCCGGTTCAATAACCTTCAGATCATCAATGTCGATCACCCATCCAGTCAGGAAATTGCCCGTTTGGCGGAACGGAAAATGACCCTGCAAATAGCCATAGACGATGGGCTTTTGAGTATCAGCAATGAACAGAAAATTTTGAATGTGTCACCGCAGCAGTGGTATCCATCCAACCATTGACCCTGTGCTAAACACCCATAGCAATCGAAAATAATACCCAGTGACCGCGCCAAAACCGGCTCTGGGCACAAGAAATATGACGTGACGCTACTCGACAGGGGTGCAACTGCGTAATATGCACACGTTATGGCGGCGGACCGCGCAAACACGAACAGCGACGGGATGATGACTCACAATCCCAAAAGACCAAGTTAAAGGACTGAGAATGACTACACAGACACCCAAGATATTCTATACGTTAACCGACGAAGCCCCGCTTCTGGCAACTTATTCGCTGTTACCGATTGTCCGTACGTTCACCGGCGCGGCAGGGGTTGAGGTGGTAGAAAAAGATATCTCAGTGGCTGCCCGTGTCTTGGCCGCTTTCTCCGATGAACTCACTGAGGAGCAACGCAAACCTGACAATCTCGCTGAGTTGGGCCGCCTTACCCAGGACTCAACCACCACCATCATTAAGCTGCCTAATATCAGCGCCTCGGTGGGCCAGCTGATTTCCTGTATTAAGGAACTGCAGTCTAAAGGCTATGCCTTACCCGACTATCCCGAAGTTCCTGCCAATGAACAGGAACAAGCGGTAAAAGACCGTTACAGCAAGTGTCTGGGCTCGGCAGTCAATCCCGTGCTGCGCGAAGGCAATTCAGATCGCCGCGCGCCATTGGCAGTGAAGAACTACGCCCGCAAAAACCCCCACCCTATGGGCGAATGGAAACAGTGGTCACAAACTCACGTATCGCACATGGACCATGGGGATTTCTACGAGGGTGAAAAATCACTCACCATGGATAAAGCGCGCAAGGTAAAAATGGCCTTGACCACTGCCGATGGCAAAACCGAAGTGCTCAAAGACGGTATTGAGGTCCAGGCAGGTGAGGTCATCGACTCCATGTTCATGAGCAAGCAGGCCCTTTGCGAATTCTTTGAAGCGGAAATGAATGACTGTCGAGACGCCGATCTTCTATTTTCACTACACGTGAAAGCCACCATGATGAAGGTCTCCCACCCCATCGTATTTGGCCACTGCGTGAAGATTTTCTATAAAGAGGCGTTCGAGAAACATGCCGCATTGTTTGATGAGCTGGACTTCAACGCCAACAACGGCATGTCGGTTCTGTGGGACAAGGTTGAGAGCCTGCCCAGCAGTTTACGTGAAGAGGTGAAGCGAGATTTTCTCGCCTGCCAAGAAAACCGGCCTGGCCTGGCCATGGTGGACTCAGATCGTGGGATCACCAACTTTCACTCACCCAGCGATGTGATCGTGGATGCATCAATGCCAGCAATGATTCGATCAGGCGGGAAAATGTGGGGCGCTGACGGCAAGCCGCGAGACTGCAAAGCAGTACTTCCAGAATCCACGTTCGCGCGCATTTACCAAGAGGTGATCAATTTCTGTAAATGGCACGGCAGTTTTGACCCAACCACGATGGGAACGGTACCCAATGTGGGACTCATGGCCCAGAAAGCTGAGGAATATGGCTCTCATGACAAAACTTTCGAAGCGCCGCAAGCAGGTGTCGCCAACATCATCGACGTTGATACCGGCGAGGTGCTGTTGTCACAGAACGTTGAAGAAGGTGATATCTGGCGCATGTGCCAAGTCAAAGATGCCGCTATTAAGGATTGGGTAAAGCTGGCTGTGACGCGAGCTCGAGACTCCGATACGCCGGCGGTGTTCTGGCTAGACCCCTACCGTCCTCACGAAAACGAACTGATCAAAAAAGTAGAAGAATATCTGAAGGATCACGATACCCAAGGCCTGGACATCCAAATCATGTCCCAGGTTCGCGCCATGCGCTTCACCTTGGAGCGTGTTTCCCGGGGTCTGGACACCATATCGGTGACGGGCAACATTCTGCGCGACTACCTCACTGATCTTTTTCCAATTTTAGAATTGGGCACCTCAGCGAAGATGCTGTCCATCGTACCTCTGATGGAAGGCGGAGGCCTTTTCGAAACCGGTGCAGGTGGTTCAGCGCCCAAACATGTCCAGCAGTTGGTGGAAGAAAATCATCTGCGATGGGACTCGCTGGGTGAGTTTTTGGCCTTGGCAGTGTCGCTGGAAGAACTGGGCAAGAAACAAGGCAACGCCAAGATCGAAATCCTGGCCAACACACTAGATCTTGCCACCGAAAAACTGCTCCTCGAAGGTCGCTCACCGTCTCGGCGAACCGGTGAACTGGATAACCGAGGCAGCCACTTTTACCTAACCCTTTACTGGGCGGAAGCGCTGGCTGAACAAAACGGTGATGCTCAATTGGCTAGCCAATTTGCGCCATTGGCAAAATCCCTTGCGGACAATCAAGAGAAAATTGTTGAGGAGATGCGGATTGTGCAAGGTCAATCGGTGGATATCGGTGGCTATTATTTTGCCGATTCCGATAAAGCTGAAGCCATTATGCGACCGAGCCCTACCTTCAACGCGACCTTGCAAGAAGCCAGTCAATTAATCCTTGCTGCCGCTGGGTAACATCGGGGCCTGAGTCATTATGTGATGAACCCGCGCCTTGCGCGGGTTTTGCTTTTCAAGCCGGCAAGCTCTGGAGGCATTCACCGCTAACGGTGCTGTCCCTGCAGGGTTCAATGTCTACTGGGGCCTACCCTATCAACGATAGTACCCAATTCACCCCTCATCCAGGTTCAATCAGGTAGGATGGCGGCCTGGAAATATTGTCCAAGCACCCGGGCGACACACAGCAATAGGAGAACAGTAAACCTTGGAACTTTCAGGCAAAATTATTCAGGTGTTGGCGGAGCAATCTGGCAACTCCCAGCGCGGCCCATGGCGCAAACAAGAGTATGTGATTGAGATCCCAGGAGAATATCCGAAACAGGTCTGTTTCATGGCTTGGGGCGACAAAATCGAAGAGTTCGGCCTGCAGGAAGGTCAAGAAGTGACCGTGGGTATCGATCTTCAGAGCAGGGAATACAACGGTCGTTGGTATACCGATGTCAAAGCCTGGCGGGTTCAGGCCGCTGCCGGCCAAAATGGCGCTGAGGGCCCGCCGCCCAATGACGGCCAGGCCTTTGAGGCCCGCGGCGAATCACCGCCAGATTTTGACGATGACGTGCCATTCTGACGCTATTAGCTTGTTCACTTAAAAAGGAATTTGATCGTGAGTAAATGGATTTTTCTTGCCCTGATGGGCATAGGATGCACTTTAAGTATCCAACCGGCCTACGCGGAAATCTACAAGTGCACTGGTGATGATGGTTCGGTTGTGTTCTCCGATTCACCCTGCGCTGAGGACGCGGAAATCGTAAAAGTTCAGTCCAGCGAGACTGGCGGCGGTGACCTGGCAAACCAAGACCCGCGATTCGCTCTGCATGGCTCCTGGCGGACGGGGATTCACACCTATAACTTTCGACCAGGCGGTCGATTTCGCAACGAGCAACATTACGGTGGCAAACTCATCGTATGGCGTTCAGGAACTTGGTCGCTGAAAGAGCAGCGCCTGACACTGAAATACACCCAGTCCGGCGGACAGCTAGGCTCGGGCCCAATGAATTTCAGCGAAGGTGGCAAAGTCCGCTGGGCGGAGGACAAACAGTCTTTTGAAACCAGGATGGACGGCGACGAGCGTACGTTTTATCGAAAGTAGTCCAGGTCTGATTCCAGGCAAATGCAGTCATACATAGCCAGTACCAGCACCGACCCGTTGTATTCGATAAGTCTTGGGCGGAGTGCAATGACTCCGCCCGATAAACACTAGCGCGAATACTCTTGGGGTATTGCGCTAGCTTTCTAAGATGGCTGCGACGTTTCGTCGCGACTTGCCCAAGGCGGCGGCAAGTTCTTCGGTTAACATCTGAAATGAGGTACGTAAGGCATTGCGATCTGCGGCGCGTAAGGTTTCACCCTCAGCGTCCATCGCCGAGAGGCTTTTATAGACGTCAGCCAGCTTGAAGGGATCGCAGGTTTCAAGAGCGCGCTCATTGCGCTTGGCCCGGGTTTTCCATTGTCGATCCACACGCGGTTTACCCTTATCCAAATGGGTTAACACGCGACGGGCCTCAGTGGAAGAGATAACCGGTCTTGATTGCTGTTCCAGCTCTTCTCGATGAACAATCATGGTGAGCTGATCACGTTTGAAAAATACACGAACAAAATTTTTGGCCGTCTGGCCCCAGATTTGGGTTCGTTTGAGAGATTGTAGCCGGCCGATGCCGTGCTGTTTATGAATGATAGTCTCGTGTTGTGTTGAAATATCGACGCTCCAGAATCGGGAAAATGACCGGACATCATACACCAAAAGGGCCTAACAGTAAAAAACGCCCAATGCAAGACCTTATCCACCGGCCGGACTGAACACCCGGGGTTGAGCTCAAGTGCCCCGCAGGCCGGCCATGAATGTCAATAAATGCGAATTCTTCTGGCTGAAATCCTGAGGGCTACGCTACGGTTCCCAATAGCAACAATAGACCTGTCTACCACAGGCGTCATTTATAGGGAGCAAAGCAATGGATTTACTCGATACCTGGATCCCCCGCTTACAAGAATATGGATTGACCTACGGCATCGCCGTCATCAAAGCCATCGCCATCTTTGTGATCGGAAAATGGGTGGTCAAAAAGATCGCCAATTTCGCCGAGAAAATGATGCAGAAATCTCAGATGGACGAAATGCTATCCAAGTTTCTGCGCAACATCATCTACGCACTGCTACTGGCCTTTGTGGTCATCGCCGCCATCGGCGCGATCGGCGTTCAAACCGCATCACTGGTCGCCATAATTGGTGCCGCTGGCCTGGCCGTAGGCTTGGCTCTACAAGGCGCTTTGGCGAACTTTGCTGCAGGGGTTCTGATGATCATTTTTCGACCGTATAAAATTGGCGATGTGGTTGAAGTTGCCGGTCAGACCGGCAAGGTGGAGGAAGTGGATATTTTCACCACTGTTCTGCGAACGCCAGACAGCGTCAAGGTGACGATTCCCAATGGGCAGATCATGAACGATGTGATCACTAACTTCACCGATGCCGAGCTTCGCCGTCTGGAAGGTTCCGTGGGCATTGGCTATGGCGACGACATCGATAAGGCGCGAGAGGTATTACTTAAGGCGGTAGCGGAGAGCCCCTTCGTGGTGGATGAACCGGCACCCTCTATTACGGTATCAGAGCTGGGAGACAGCAGTGTCAATCTGGCTGTTCGACCTTGGGTCGAAGCCGCAAAGTACCCACCGGCCTCCCACGATATCAACGAGCGAGTGAAAAAGGCGCTCGATGCTGCCGGCATTAGTATTCCCTTTCCCCAACGGGACGTTCATGTGTTTGAACACAAAGACTGACGTAATCTGACAATTATTTGGATCAGTACATCCAAAAGCCAGCCAATCACTGGGTGGCCCTAACGAACACACTGCCCGCGTTTTCGCGGGCAGTTTTTTATCCGCAAGGATAACTGATATGGGCATCGTTCCAGCCATCATTGGCGACTAAATCTGTTGACCTACTCTGAACGATCCGAGGAACCTACGGAGTCAGCGCCTCGTTTAGCTCCTGTAGCGCCGTTATCCAGGATTCCGGCGTATCGTCGTTTATCGCGTAAATTTCCCCCGCCCTTAAAGCGTAGTGATTGGCTGCATCGATTTGCCCGAGTTTATGGAGCGCAAATGCGGCTTTGAAACTAAACCTGCCGGTGTACAGATGTTCCGCCCCGTATGCAATTTCTGCGCTTCGAACCGCTCCTATGAGATGAGGTACAGCGGACTCAAAGTCGCCGGCGTTGATCATCAAGCTTCCCAGGTTATGTTGCAGCAGCGAAGTTTCCGGATGATCCGCACCAAGAATCTCGACGATCATTTGGTAGGCTTCCTCAGCCTTGACCAACGCCGCATCCATGTCGCCGACCAGTTCATAAGTCTGGGCAACGTTACTTAGCGCAATGGCCAGATCGGGATGGGCAGCGCTAATTTTACGATGGTAAAAAATGCTCTGCTCGTAAGCACCAATGGATTCTGCGTATTGCTGCTTGTAATCAAAGGCCACAGCCAGATTGTTAAACAACACTGCTTGGTTGAGCGGGTCTATCACAACCCCCTGATCAATCTTCGCCAAGGCTTGCTTGACCAATGCAATGGCCTCGTCATTGCGCTCTAAATTGGGTAACAATCCTGCTAGGTCCCCCATGATCTCAACGGCGGTGATCTGATTGGCCGGCGATGGGTCATCGGCAACCAAATCCAGCGCGGATTCCAACTCAATACGGGCCGCTTCAAAATCTCCCTCGCTCCACAACGCCCTGCCCAGGGCGGTCAGGGTCAAGGCTTCTTTCTGAGCCGGGCCATGGACTTGAAAGTAGTGAAGGGCTAAGCCCAGCTGCTCCCGAGCGCTGGCATATTTCCCCTGACTGGATAAGGCGCTACCGATGGTATAGCGCAGCTCCGCTTCAATGTCCGGTTGCTGGATAAACTGGCTGTCGATAGAGTCAATGGCCTCATCCACCGCCTCAGAAAGGGTTTTTTCGCCACCGCTGGTAAATGGGTCAGATTTTGCCACCATGTCAAACAAAAACGACCGCGCGGCTTCCGCCCTATCAGCTTCTTGTCGAATTTTTCTGGCGCTTTGAGATACGCTGATCAAGGCTACGGATAACGCTAAAAAAACCGTCGCCAGCGACAAGGAAATCGTTCGATTGCGCTGCAGAAATTTTCCCACGCGATAGGCTTTGGAAGCCCCCCGCGCGTGCACCGGATGACCG
>CAZLJY010000175.1:0-10236 GCA_964559945.1 uncultured Gammaproteobacteria bacterium
GCGAAGCAATGCTCAGAAGAGTGGGAGTTGCCGGTTTGGTGCAACCCGCGCAAATCAGGTTAACAGCGACAATTGCGATCGCCCAATGCAACGGAAGCAGATGCTCCATCGCTTTTGAGGCAACACGTTTTGCCAGCCGTAAATGCCTCCAGTCACAGGCCGCAATATTGAAAACAGGTTTTCTGGACAACATACTGTGTCGCAGCCTTGACGATGGATTTGTAGGGCCATCTTCGCTTGGCGACCCACTGCTGACGCGACCGGCGAGTCCAAACGCTAACCGAAGAACTCGTCTTTTATGCATGCATTTGCTCCAAGTAGATTCGTTCGAGGTCGCTATGACTCACATCATCGGAACGCATTTCTTGTACTAGCTGTCCTTCACGCATGATGCCTATACGGGTACCGGTCTCTTTCGCTCGAAACAGATCGTGTGTTGCCATGAATATCGCTGCCCCCTGCTCTTTGAGCTGCAGCAACAGTTCGGAAAACTCGTTACTGGCCTTCGGGTCAAGACCGGACGTTGGCTCATCCAGCAGTAACGCTTTCGCATTCTTAGCTAATGCGATGGCAACGCCGACTTTCTGTCGCATACCCTTGGAATAGCCGCCGATCGGGCGATCTGCTGCCGATTGCTGAAGGCCGCAGCGGACAAGGAAGCTTCTCAGCTGGTCTTGCTCGTAGGAATTTCCGCCCAGGCGCGCGAAGTAATCGAGATTTTCCAGCCCGCTCAAGTTTCCATACAGCATCACCTGTTCAGGGATGTAGGCAAGATGACGTTTTGTCATCTGCGGGGCTTGCTCCACCGACACACCGTCCACCTTAGCCACACCGGATGTCGGCGAAATAAAGTTGAGAAACAAATTGATCGTCGTTGTCTTTCCTGCACCGTTAGCGCCGAGAAGGCAATAGATATCACCTTCCCTAACCTGCAGGTCGAGAGACTTAAGGGCCTCGTTATTTCCATAGTGTTTGGTTAGTGCGACCGCTTCAAGCATCGTTGCTCCTTGAGTCAGGGCCATTGGATTGTCCACCACAGTCTCGGCTTTGTTAGACGCTGCAACAGCACGCTAGGCTGCTTCCGGGGTAACTGGGTAGCGAGAGAGGCGTGGAAACGCAAAGGCGATCAGCGCAAGCGTTGTCATCAGCAATGATCCAAAAGGCAATGCAAAGTCAGACCAGGATGCACGATGCGCGGCAAATTCAAATGCTGGTCGTGTGCCGAGCTGCTCACCGCTCATCGTCGCGCCAGCGGCCAGGGGAATGGCAAAAAACTGTTGATACTGAGCGTGAAAACCGACCACCTGACGGCGAAATTGATCGAATCGAGCCTCATCGGTACCTGCCAACTGCGCGAATACTCGCTGAGCAACAATCGCGGGAGACAAATACTGCAGCCAGTTCACCAACTCGGCACGGCGCCCGGCAGCGCTGTCAAATTCACTGAGCAGCGGGGCCAACGCCGCCGCAATTTGTGCCTCACTACGCTGCACTTCACGAAAGTAGATTTCCGGATCCTGGTCGATTGACACCAAATCGGGATGATCAAAAAAAAAGTCTTCCCGCGCCTGGGCCGCCTGCTCTTCAGCGATTGTTGCGGCTTCCCGCAGTTCGGTGGTTAACTCAACTCGAGAAGGCGCAGGATACAAAGTTGTGGCGGCAATGTTGAGTAGCGCAGGCATCACCACCACCAGCACCAGCCACACGTTGGCCATGACTACACCATTGGAATCGGAGGACCTGGGCCAGGCATTGACCACCAGGGCCGTTGCAAACCAGAAGATCGCGTAAAACGACGTCATCAACATCCATAGCACTGCCGTAGAAAAGGCCCCAGGAGCCCCCCAGTCAATGCCCGATACTACGAAAGCGACAACGCTGACAACATTGACGACCAGCAGCATCAGACAGGTTCGCGCACAACACCTTGCGAGCGAAAAACGCAGCACGGAAATCCCGTGAGCGGCTGCAAGCGCCAAGGTGCCGCGCTCACGCTCGCGAGACAGGAGGTCGTACACCATCGCAATGACGAAAATTGGCATGACAAACACCATGACAAATGCCAAATCAAAACTGCCGGTTGCCAATGCCAGCGAGTTGGCAATCGCGCCACCGTTCATAAAGGTGTGGGGCTCGTGTGCGGTGACAACGTAGAAACTCGGGTGAAGGTCACTTTGCCCCACGGCCAGCGGGGCTAAAGGCTCAGCCGGAAGCACCGCCATCTGACTCAGAATGCTCCAGCCTAACGCGCCGGGCAGCGAGGTTGCAGGCGCCGGCGCAGCTGAGTTCGCTGGGAGGGCGCCCGCCCGTCGCTGCACAGCCTCTGTCATCTCGCGCTCTGCCGCAACCAGGCCAGCGGTTTCCGCGACGCGCACCTTCGAACGCTGTGCCCCGTTGACCGCCGCTAACGCGGCAATAAATACCAACGCCGCCAGCGCAATCCACGTCGCATCGCGTCGAACGAGTCGAAACTCCTGCTGGATGACGGTGAGAAGCATCGCTACCTCAGGCCGCCAGCGCGCTGAGGCGTCGAACCGCGACCCAAGCGGCGCCGATACCGGCAATTAACCACAATGTCAGCGTCATTAGGGCCGGTCCCAGACGTCCCAGCGCATCAGCTAAAGTGGGCGTGGCCGGCTGGTATTCGCCAATCTTTTCCCACAAAGCAGGGCCGGCGCGATAGGCTGTTTCTCCGGGCTGTGAGTTGAGCGTGATGTCTTGATTCATTAGCTCAATCATCTCTCGACGAAAGACCTCGGCGTGGTCGGAAAAGGCAAGATGATCGCTAATGCTGGTTCCCGCCAGCTCCATGGAAATGAGCTGCACCGGAATGCGCGGAGATAGCAGCCCCGCAACCTCGAACAGGTCAATTTGAGACTGAAACGTATCGCCCAACTCCGAAAAGTGCTTGTCATAAACCTGACCACCCAGCTCCTCCTGCAGACTAAAGACGATGCCCTGAAAGTTGATTGGCAGTTCGTCGACGCTCTGCGCGTTGTACAGGGCCAGCGTCTTTTGCCGTCGCTCTTCAATCACTGCTGCTGGCGATATTCCATCCAGTCCGCTTTGAATGTCTTCGTCAATCCAGGATTGAAGCTGCGCTGCAGACGGCACTGCGGCTGAGTAAGCACCCAGATCAACGGCGAAGCGTGGAACCGCAAACGTGGTCACGACCCAAAATCCAACCAAGACCACCAAAGCAAACTGTGCGCTACGCGCTCGCGCTGAGACCGCTAAGCAAATTAGTACATAAACCACCGCAAAGACCGCGTAAAACAGCAACATTAATAGCGCTTGTGGCAAATAGGTAGTTCCCGATGGCGCAAAAACCAGCGCAATCAGAGCGATCAGCAGCAGCGGCCCAAGAATAAGCCCGACGGCTGTAAGCGCTCCCAGCGCTTTGCCGATAACCAGAGCCCCAGGCCTGATTCCTGTGCTCAGCACCTGGCGCAACGTCCCCTGCTCTCGCTCGCCGGCAATTGAGGAAAAAGCGATAAGAATGATCAGGAGTGGCATGAAGACCTGTAACACGTAGGCGCCCGTTAGTTCCCCAAAACGCGCCATTGCCGTCATGTCGTCTGCGGGTCGAGCGTCTGCTCGATTGCGTCGATGTGCTCCCAGCCAGATCGACACACCTTCAAAATTGGTCACCCCCGTGTCAAAAAACGTGAGAGGCGTGACCGGTTTGAAGGCATGCAGTCCATAGTGGGCGGCAGCATGAGGGTTTTTTTCGCCCTGTGCCTGCCATTGCTCCGTCACCAGCGCTTGTGCTGCACTGCGCTCCGCGGAGATATCGATATAGCGCTGCACGGCGGTCGCAACAGCAACGATAAGCATCACCACCACGATCACCCCGGTAAGCCGAATGCGGCCATCACGAAACAGCGACTTCAGCTCTTTGCGAGCCACGACGCCAATCATGCTCGAAATCGGGGATTCGCTAACACCGGGCATTATTGAATGGGCACCGTTCCACGCAGGATCACCTTGTCGAAATCGGACACAAACGCGTCTACCTGGATCGTCCATTCGCCGGGAATAACCAACTGATCGAACAAAAAGTGATAACGTCCAGGCGCCATCGCTTCGCCGGACATTCGCACGCCTGTAATGGAAGCCGCGGGTAAGCCTAACTCGATAGCCACGTCCTGTAGATCGACAAACTCTCCCGCCTGATCTGTCACGCTCAGCATCACCCTATTTTCCCCTGGCCGGCCCGGCGAAAACTCCAGTTCAGCGGTGTAGCCGCCCTTGGTGAGCTGAACCAATTTTGACTGGGTTGTTGCCGACGCAGCTGCGTCTTGTTGGGTATCTGCCAGTGCTCTGGGCGGCGTCGGCATCGTTAACAGGGCCGCTACAAAGACGATCGCCACCAGCAGATAGTATTCTGCGCGAATACTTTTTCTCAAGCGATTCGCTGCGCCCTCCTTTGCTCGCTGGAGCTGAGGTGTCAAGGTTTTTTTGTTGTATGCGGCGATGGCCAGCACCACGAGGAACAACACGACTTTGGTTGTCAGCCCTATGCCATAGGCGTTATCGATCATACCCGCCGGGGTTTCGACCTGTACCCACGTTACAACAGCGCCGCTGACAAACAGCGCTGCAACTGTCCACACCGCGAGGCTCGAGAACCGTGTAGCCGCATCAAAGGCAACCTGAATCGACGGATCGCCCACAGCGCGACGAAGTGGCAACAAGCCGGCAAACCAAAACCCACCGCAGACCAGATGCACGGCCACAACGGTCGCTGTTAACCAGACCGGTGCAGCCGTGGCTGCATGACCGGTGACCAGGAAGCTGCCGACCACCAGCGCGGCGCCAAACCAAGACAATGGAGAATTAGCGCTCCCGTTTCGCTTAAAGGCGGCAAAAAGAATCAGCCCCCCTGGCAGACCAATCATCAGACTGGGGCCCAACGTTGACCCGAATGCCGTTTTCCATGCGCTCGGGCTGAACGGCGCTGCCAGACCACCCGCAACCATCTCAGCACCACCCAACGGCAGAGCGAGCATCAATGACAGCACAACCAGTGCACTCGCCAGCAAGCCCTGTCGTTGAAGTGTGTGCGTCGCCGCTCCCGACGGGATCATCAAGAGCCCGTACAACACTGAGCCAATAGCCGTTAAACCTGCGGCGTACAACAAAAACCGGTTGAGCAGTACCCCGATGCGCCAGGCGCTCGCGCCGGTATCCGTTTCGCTTAGATCTCCCAGCTCAGCCACCGCTTCCCCCAACGCAAAAACCACTGAGCCTCCGACTGGATGGGTATCGGCAGAGATTACTCTGTAGGTGGCGATGTAGGTGCCGTCGGAAAGTTCAGAGGTGACGGGTAGAATCAGGTTGTTACCATCAATTCCAATGTCGCCGACGGTCTCAACGACGCGGCCCGTCGAATCAAGCAGCCTTACGAAAACGGGGCCGACATTCTCATTGAAGTTAAGCACCACCTGGTCGGGGCTTGTGGACAACTGCTCACCTGCCGATGGCGACGAACCCAGCAGCACCGCATGCCCCAATACACTAACCGGCAGGAAAAGGCCGGCAAACAGCCATATCAACCTTGCGCGCAACTCTGCCGCTCCTCGCTATCGCCATAGATCAGTCGCACATAAAGTGCGCTGCAAACCCGCATGATGTACGTGCCACTAAGGTGTGGCGACTGCACCAGCGGCCTCCGCTGGCGTCCACTGCCAGGGGTACTGTTTTTTCGGCGCAGCTCGCAGGATCAGAAACGGCGCCGGCGTGGCCGTGGCTGTCATGAATGCCCAGGTCTTTTCCGCAAATTTCGGATCGGTGATCGAGAGCCCATTTTCTGGGAGATCGATATAGGCGTCACGCTCACCATTTTCACAAATATTGATGCTCTGAAAGTAGAGAATATCACCCGGCGTGTCCGGCAGCATCATTCGGACTACGAAGGTTTCATACATGTTGTCCGGCATCGCGCGTTTCGGATTTTTCCAGATAATCTGGTCAACGATCTCCGAAACAACTCGCCCGCCTTCCGCCTTGATAGGTTCATCGAGCTTCTTCATCTTCGTCTCGATTTCCCAGTTTTGATTGTTGTGGGGCCGCGCGCTCGTCACCCCCTCAGGGACCTTGAGCCTGACTTCAATCACGGGCGAGCCTTTACAGCCGTGCGTAACGAGTAGGCTCACATCTTCTCGGTAGCCGGCAAAGGCCTCAGAACTCTGTAAAAAGTTGTGCGCATTTGCGGCGGCGCTGACGATGACGGTCAAAAGCATCGCCAGGGCGGCCCTCAGAATCGGTCGACGCCACAAACCGTGTTGTAAGGTCGTCACGTGATCAGTACCTCCAAGTATTCCAGCGCATTGTGGCGCAGCGGTGGGTGATTCGTTCACGTTACCAGATTTTGGTTGCGTCAGCCCGTTCTGAAAATCTGCTGGGCCCCGGATTGAAAAGACGTTAACGCAGAATGGATAAGCCGTTCCATGTTTTTGAATTACCGCGGATTTTCCGGTGACCGTTTTGTGTGAGTTGCCTTGCTACCGGTGGCACGAACAGTTTCCGGTTTGGCGTGTTCTCAAGCTGCCTGCCTGGCCGTCTATGCTTTATCCGGGTCAAACGTTGACTGCAAGTTTATCCACATCTTCGCCGATGTGCCTAATGCATCAGCCAGATCCAGCGCAGCCGCAGCCCTGATCCCTCGTTTGCCTTTGATGAATTCATTTAGCCGAGTTGTTGTCCAGCCGATTTTCTCAGCAAACGCCGTCTGTGTTTTTCCGGATGGCAGAAGGAATTCCTCAAGCAAAACCTCTCCGGGATGAAATGGATTTTTGGGTCGTCTGGCCATATCCATGCTCCGTTTGCTATTTCATCGGTATTCGACAACTTCTTAAGACGGGAATTATGAATTGAAGCACCGATCAATGTGAGGAAACGGGTCGCCACCGACTTCGTCGCCCTAGTGCTAGTGATCTCCACTGTGTGAGAAACGTGTGAGTCAGCTCTGCACGGCTATGCAATGTACTGAAGTTGCAACGGGCGCCGCGCCTTTTTTCTTCAGTAAAAACAATTAGTTAAAAACAGCAATTAGTTTTCGGGAAGCAGGGGCCGGATATACGAATCCTATCTTCTTGATCAATTTACGCAGGTGCTTTCAAGTACTTACCGCCAAGTTGGTCGCCCATTGCTTCTTTCTCAATCGTATTGTGTGAGAATCGTGTGAGAAAAAAATCTCAATTCTCACCGCATCAGTCGGAGTCCGAGTTCTTCAGCGCAACGCGCTACCCCGTTTTGAACTCTTCCGAAATCGGCCCGTCAGATTTTCCATTCTCGATGATAATGATACTGTAATTGCCACATCACTATTGATCGAGGCTCTGAACGCAGTTCGGGAATGATATCGCGTCCTTTTTTTTGGGCATAGCGAGAAGGGTTCTCTACAGTCTTCGCCCTGTTTCACTGTTGTGCGATGCTAAAACTGGATAGGACTTCGGATCAAATTACCAATTGGAGTTAGTCGCCTCTGATTTGCCTAACATCGGCTTCGAGTTTAGCGGCCAGATCGCCTAATTGATTTTCCACCAAAAGCGAGGAAAGCGCCATTTCCCATCGGACTTTGTCAACATCAGTTGCAAGTGCCACTGCCCGCTTAAGTGCAGCTTGTCCATCAGACCTCGTATCAGAATTCGCAAGCAGTATCCCGGCTTTGGTCCACGCAGCTTGGAATAGAAAAGTTTGCATTTCCAATATCGGTTCGAGACTCGCCATTGTTTCATTTCGGTCCAAGGATAGGGCATAGCGCAGCTGTGTTTCCGGGTCAAAACACTCGTTCTCAACTAAGTCACGATAAACTGCCTGCTGCCTTTGACTGAATTGCTGTCTCTCAGCTGATTCGTCTTCGTAGGCACCGTACGCCAATTGACCGTAAGCATCGGCCAGTGTTCTTCTCGCTTTTGGATCTAGTTGACCAGCAGCCATCAGATATTCTAGTGCCTCAACCGCCTTCTCGAGCTCGTTAATAGAGCTATTCATACACTTAATGCAATTGTCTTGAGCGAGCTTGATCGCAGCGTCTTGAGTTAGGGACTCACCAGACTGCGCAAAAATGAGCGTAAAATAGACTATTGATGAAATCATGTGTCTTCTCTTATTAGTTATGCACATGAGAAGCTGGAAAAGCCGCGCATGAGACCTGTACTGCACCATTCTCACAAACACTTACGGGAGTTACGGCTCATATGCAAACATAGGGAAAATTTAAAAAGTAAATGGTGGCGTACTGACTAATGTCCCTTATGTTGCGATATTTCAGATCAACCATGCTCTTGGCTTTCATTCTGAGCGTTTGCTCATGCGCCACACCTCGACCTGACCCGAACTCGACAACTAGTTTTCTTAACTTTGCGCTAACCCACCTTGAGAACGATCTGGGACATTCGTCTTCACACGTACGCTTAGTGTTGGTGTCGTCGATTTCTCAGTATGACCGAAACTCTGCTAGATCTCTTAGATCCGTCGTCGACATGGAGCAAGCCGCTAAGACTGGCAGAGACGTCTATATAGTTCAGGAGATTAGGGTGAGTGAATTGTCCGGTTTGATTAGGGGGGAGTACTTTTCGGGCCGCGTTGGCCGGGATGGACGGTGCCCATCAACGGTCCGCATCTCGGCAACAAGGGGGGTCGAGGGAAGTGGGTGGACGTTGGGAGAATCTCAAGTTTCAGTTTGCTAGGAACACAGTACGCTCGAAAACGCGCATGCAATGCTGGAGGCTGCGGACCGTATACCGTTGCGCAGGAACGGCAAGTTACAGCCCTGGATGCTAGGTTATGCCAATGAGGTTACTTAGTCTGTTTTCTTTTTTGCCGGATTGATTCGTATTTTGACTTCCGCCACTGAGCCTCACCAAATTCTAACTGTGGTTTTTCGCAAGCACCTGCGAATCGCTTAGAAAACGCCCCCACACTTCCATCAATTCTCGACGCTTTTCAAGCAAGTCGGAACGCTGATAGGCCGCCTCAACACGATCCTTATTGACGTGGGCTAGTGCAATTTCGCAAACCTCACTAGAAACGTTGGTGCGTTCGGCGGCCCATTGACGAAATGATGATCGAAACCCGTGCACTGTAACGCCGGGTCGCACTGAGCGAAGCGCTTTCCCGAGCGCAACATCAGATAACCTGTTTCCACTCGGATTAGGAAAAATCAGCGGCTGGCCGGGAAAACGCGGCAATGCCCTGAGGATGGCCAACGCCTCGTCGCATAGTGGCACCGCGTGCCGCTTCCCGGCTTTCATCCGTGATCCCGGAATATTCCAAGTCCCGGTCGTCAAATCGATCTCTTCCCATTCTGCTCCCCTGGCCTCGCTTGATCGGCTTGCATTCAAAATCACGAAGCGAAGGCAACTAACCGAGGCGCTTTTCAGCAACCCGAGTTTTTGAAATACATCAGGGACTTCCTCGTATGGTGTTGCAGCAAAGTGTTTTACTTGTCGGATTTTGTTTGGCGGTGACAATACCTTGTCCAAAACGCCACGCCATTTCGCCGGATTTTCCCCAGAACGTAGCCCGTGGACGTAGGCCCAGTCCAGCACGGCTTCCATTCGTTGGCGTACTCGCGTCGCTGTCTCGGTCTTAGATTCCCAGATAGGCAGCAATACGTCTTTCACATGTGACAACTCAATTTCTTTTGGGTGAAGGCTGCCCACTATTGGAAAAGCGTAATCTCGGAGGCTATTCCTCCACTGCTGCTCATGTTTGGCGTTTCGCCAACCCGATTTCTTAGCGTCGATTAGAGATAAGGCGCAGGATTTGAAGGTTTCATTGTGGTCTGCCTCATTTCTTGATCGGCTTTCGACGACCGATTTCGGATCCTCTCCGTCGGCTAAGCAACTGCGCATTTCCCATGCTAGTTTTCTGGCCTCAGCAAGTTTCCTAGTATGGGCCGGGCCAAGTCCAATCTCGCGGACTTTGCCTGCTCGCGTAAACCGAAAAACCCAGGCTCGAGAGCCGGTAGCACGCACTCGCAGATATAAACCAGCGCCATCAGAATGAAAGCCGGGATCCAGGCTGTTAATATGCCGCGCTGAGAGGCGATTGATGTTCATTGCGATAAGTCGGTCTTACTATCGGTCTTACTGCCCTGCATAGTTTTGGCCAGTTTTCTTTGGATGCGGTAAGACATTATACGCCATTAAGCCATTGTTTTTATTATTTAAATTAGACTTTATCGGACAACCTTAGATGCTAAAAACAGGGACTCTCTCTCCGCCA
>CAZLJY010000176.1:0-771 GCA_964559945.1 uncultured Gammaproteobacteria bacterium
CCCCATCAGGGGCCGCGTCGATGTCAATGGTTACGGTGGCAGGGTCACTCTGGTCGCCATTGTTATCGGTAATGGTGTAAGTAAAGGTGGCAACACCATCAAAATTCTCCGGGTAGTCGTACTGGAAAGTGCCGTCGGCCTCATTTAAATTCAATACTCCCTGGTTAACGGGAGACTGGACCCTGACGATCCCTAAACCGTTACCCAGATCATCGGGTGAAGTGGGGTTGGCCGCAAGAACATTACCCAATAATGGAGAGAGGTCTTCTTCCGGTGAGAACACATCGTCCTCGGGATCGGGAACCGGATCAATATTGATGGTCACTGTGACCGGCAAACTCACGTCACCGTTATTATCCGTGATTGTGTACTGGAAGCTCACCGTTGCCGTTGCGTTCTCCGCAGGGTCATAGTTGAAATTGCCGGTATCGCCGAACAACTGCAATGTTCCAGTGGCCACAGGAGACACCAGGACAATACTATTGTTGAACAAACCGTCGCCCAGATCGTCGACGCCATTGCCGTTGTCCGCCGTTACATTGCCAGTAAGTCGAGTGTCTTCGTTGGTCGTAAAGTTGTCATCAACACCGTCGGGCACTGGGTCAATCGCCACATCGACACGCACCGGAGCACTGACGTCTCCGTTGGTATCGGTAATGGTGTATTCGAAAAAGACTGGGGTTGTCGCATTAGCCGGGGGGTCGTAGGTGAACGCCCCAGTGGCACTATTCATGTTCAGAACGCCGGAGGCCACGGGCGTGACCACGGTAA
>CAZLJY010000176.1:871-10225 GCA_964559945.1 uncultured Gammaproteobacteria bacterium
GCCATCCACCACATTGCCGATAAGTTGGGTATCTTCGTCCGTGATGAAGCTGTCAGCGACGCCATCGGGCACCGCATCAATGGCGATATCGGCACGCACTGGAGCGCTGACGTCTCCGTTGGTATCGGTAATGGTGTATTCGAAAAATACCGGAGCGGTGGCATTGGCGGCGGGGTCATAGGTAAATACGCCAGTGGCACTATTCATGTTCAGAACGCCGGAGGCCACGGGCGTGACCACGGTAATGGTCCCTCCCCCCGGGCCATCACCTTCGTCGTCCGGCATCCCACCGCTGCCACTGCCATCCACCACATTGCCGATAAGTTGGGTATCTTCGTCCGTGATGAAGCTGTCATCGACGCCGTCGGGAACTGGGTCGATATTGATGGTAACTGTTGCCGGCAAACTGGTTCCGGAGCCGCTATCGGTGATCGTGTAGTCAAAGCTCACCGTCACCACAGAGTCAGGCACTGGATCGTAGGTAAATGCTCCGGTATCTCGATCGAGCGTTAAGGTACCAGGAACGCCGGCAGCGCCAGAAGGAAGTACAGTGATGCTGTCAGTGGTTAAGCCCGCACCTAAATCATCGGCCAGGCCGCCGTTGCCGTCGGCATCGGTGAGGTTACCGACCAACTGGGTATCCTCATCGATAAAGTAATTGTCATCATTAGCGATCGGCTGAGCATGAGCGGCGAAAGAAAACGCCATAATCATCATGCCGATACCCAATCGGGCAATCAAAGAAAAACCCCAGGTGCTTGTGAACGCCATCGTGACTCCTGTCTTGTTCTGCCTTACCGCCAATCCTATACACCTAGAAAGGCAGCGCAGGCCTTAACAGGCGAGAGCCGTCATGATTCAGAAATTACCAATGAACCCGCCCCCACGGAAATAATACGCGATGCATCTCATGCGGTCTAATCCCAGCATAGAACCGCCGAAGCGCAGGGGCCAAACGTTCGGTCAGAAGGGTTTGGTGGCGCCTAGAAATGCGACGCTCAAAATACCTACCCAATACATATAAGCCACGTAGCGGGACTGGCGAATGGAAGTCTCCAGGCGATTTTCAATCTCAGGGTTATCGCCGTGCATGGCCAACTCACGAAACATCATGGTCCACTCACGCATGATGAACCGCAGGTATAGGCCAATGCACAGCATGAGCGCGTAAATTCCGATTTTAAGGCTGAACCAATAGAACCCTTCCATGGCGTTAAACGGCCCGTGACCCATCAAGGAAGTCACTGCTGAGATCAATAGCGCCGGAATGACCAGATAGCGAATGGACTCATCGATTTTGGTTAGTCGGATGCCGGTGTCGGTCTCCCGATAAATGAAGGCCGCCCAACAAAGGCTTAACCAAATCGCAAATACAATCCACATTCCGGTTAGCCAATGCCCGCCTAACGGCTGCACCCCCCAGAAATGCCCCATATGCAGCCCCAGCGGCAGCAACATGATGATGCCGGTTCGAGCCAGGATATCGATACGATAAGCGGTTTCCAGGTGCCGGCGCCGCTCTTCCATGCTCAGTTTGCGGTTGACCACGTTGTACGACGTTTGGAATACGCCCCACTCCCCGCCTAACCAATACACCATGGCCACAATATGTAGCCACCGCAGCACCGCCAATTCGGTGATTCCCATGCCTCGCTCCGTTCGATGTCCAAACCTAATGTTATAGAACTATATCATTTCCCGAGGGAAAGCCACTGGTCAATTGTAGTAGCGAAAACCGTCGCTGCCTGGGGCGACATTCTCAGGTAAAGCGACGGTTCCACCAGCTCCAGCTCCATTAGCGCAAAGCTGTCCTGAAAACGCACCAAATCGACACGGGCATAGAGGGGTTTTTCGGCCAAAGACTGCATAATATCGTTGGCAATAGCGATCATCTTGGCACTGGGCTCAACCGCGGTAATGATCCCGCCATGTTCTTCCTGAACCCGAAAATCCCCCGTAGCCGGCCGCTTATTGATGGTGTGACACAGCGATCCTGCGAAGAAAAACAACGAATACTCCCCTTCGCTGACGATTTGTTCCAAAAAAGGCTGGATCATGACCGGCCGCTGGGCATACAGCTTTGCCAGTTGATCATCGAACTGGCTGGGTTTCAGCCTTAAAGTGTCTTTAGCGCCAGCCCCTAACTGGGGTTTAATGACCAGTTCCTGGGCTTGAAATTGCTTGGCGCAGTGCTCCAGCTCCCGTTGGCTTACACCCGTGAGCCAACGGGTCGGCACCACGCTTAAACCTACCGTTGACAGCTCCCGCAGGTAGGTTTTGTCCAGATTCCAGCGAACTGTGGACAGAGAATTCGCTAACGGCGTTGAGGATTCTTCAATGATCTGCAGCTGGGATAAAAAGGCCTCGGCATCTTCTGTGTAATCCCAGGGAGTTCGAATGACCACGGCGGAAAATTGGCGCCAATCTAGCGAATCCCTCCAAGAGACAAATTCCACCGACCAACCAAGTTTCCGTAAAGGCGCCACCGCCAAATGATCATCACTCACATGCCCACTAAGATCATCGGTGCTCAAAAACGCTATAGGACGATTTTTCTCGCTCACAACTTAACTCCTGTGGCCCCTGGCTGGTATACTCCGGCTCCCGCCCATCGCGGGACATTATGGCGACCTCCGTCGGTCCCTTCGCAACGAAACATTGTGGACCCCGTCAGGCCCGGAAGGGAGCAGCGGCAACAGTGAACTCGTGTGCCGGGGTGTGGCTGGCGGAGGGAGCCACCATTTTTCAAAATCCCTCTAACGCACCACACCCCAGTCCTGGGCCTGACGCATATCGTCAATGGTGTCCAGGTCATGCCCCAGGGGTAGCTCAGTGAGCGTCCAACCAAGGGCTTGAGTCCTAGCAAGGCTCTCAGCCCAAACCGTCGAACTGCCCCACGTAACGCCGTTAAACAGCTGCAGGTCAGACTGGTCAGGCGCCACCAGGTAGTAGCCTCCATCAGCACTGGGTCCCAACACAAGATCCGTGCCGCTTTGCAATGCCTCCGCGGCCAGGCGTAGTCGTTGCGGCGATAAATCGATGCAGTCAGAACCCACCAATAGAACCTGGCCGTAGCGTCTTCGACCCTGCACCAGGGCATGATGCATGCGCTCGCCCAGGTCGTCACCGACCTGAGCATGCACTGCAATAGGCTGATGGCGGGTGGCTAGCAGTTCCGACATTGCGGCGCTGTTGCTGCCCTGCATCCAAATTTCCAGCGCAAATCCGCTGGCCTCAACCTGATTCAAGGTAAAGTGCAAAAGCTGCTGATAGATATCCAGCGCCCGTTCGACACCTACGCCACTGGCCAGGCGAGATTTGACTTCGCCGAGCACGGGCGAACGGGCAAACACCTGGACCAGAGTATTCATCCCCTTGGCGCCCGTCGTTGGTAGTACGCGGCCAACCGTGCGGGATCAACGCCCAACACATAGGCGGTGCGCAGCAGCCACATTTCCAGCACAGTGCGCACGATACCGCGCTGTTCCCAGCGCCGACTGGAGGTCACTAAAGGGTGCGGTGCTATGCAGGGCTTAGCTAGGGATCTTAATTTCTTACTCATGGCCACGTCCTCCATTAACGGCAGCTGCGGGATGCCGCCGATTTGGTCAAGTAATGTCCGGCGGACAAAAATGCCCTGATCTCCGGTGGCAACGTGGGTTAGACGGGTGCGCAGATTAATCCCATGCTCCACCACTCGCAACCCGCGCGCAGCGCCACTTAACCGAATCGGAAAGAATCCCCAGGAACAGTCCGCAAGACTTTGCAAAGTCTCCATATGGTGGGAATCTACTTGGCTGTCGGCATGTAAAAACCAAATCAGGGGCGCCAAACTGGCAGAATATCCCAGCTGCATTTGCTGGGCTCGCCCAGCACTGCTTGAAAGCACTTGGTCAACAAACGGGTCTGCCAAGGTAGCGGTTTGATCATTGCTACCACCGTCAACGGCGAGCAGCTGAGCACCAGATCTGCGCAGCGCTTGCAACCCGGACAGGGTTGCCTCGATGATGGCGGATTCATTACGCATTGGCACCACCACTGTCAGCCAGGGTTTGCCTGGCATTATAGGAAGGAGAACGTCATGAAAAGCTGGATCAAGATCATCATTGTGGTCGTCATGGTACTAGCTGTAGGTGCCTTCTTTGTGTTCGACCTGGGCGAACACCTTAAGCTGTCCGCCATTAAAGAGCGGCTGGCCGAGTTTCGGGCCTATCAAAGCGAACATGCCGCGTTAACCGCCGGTCTATTTTTTGCTCTTTACGTGCTGGTAACCGGCCTTTCTCTTCCAGGCGCAGTCTTGCTCACGTTGCTGGCCGGCGCCTTATTTGGCCTGGGAACCGGCACGCTGTTGGTGTCCTTCGCCTCTACCCTCGGTGCCACATTGGCGTTTCTGGCAGCAAGACTGGTTTTGGGCGATAGCGTTCGCAAGCGTTTTCCCAAGGCCTTCGAAACTTTTGACCGCGGAATGGACAAAGAAGGGGCGTTTTATCTTTTCTCTTTGCGCCTGATTCCCTTGTTTCCATTTTTTGTCATCAACCTGGTTATGGGGCTTACTCGTATCCGCACCCTCACCTTCGCTGGCGTTAGCCAGTTGGGCATGCTGCCGGGCACATTAGCGTTCGTCAATGCCGGAGAGCAGCTCGCCTCTTTGGATTCGGTGGGAGATATCGCCAGCCCAGTCCTGATTGGCTCATTTGTTGCGCTGGGACTGATTCCACTAATCGGTAAACGTATCGTTGATTTTGTTCGCCAGCGCAAGCTCTACGCCGACTTCAAAAAACCGGAAAACATTGAACGCAACATCATCGCTGTGGGCGGCGGATCGGCGGGCCTGGTCACCTCATTTATCGCCGCGGCGGTGAAAGCCAAAGTGGCGCTGGTGACTGACGACAAAATGGGTGGTGACTGCCTTTACACAGGCTGTGTGCCGTCAAAGTCTTTGCTGCGCAGCGCGCGATTCATGCAAGACGTTAAGCATCACAAAAACTTTGGTTTCTCCGAAGCCTCAGCTTCGGTGGATTTTCCCGCGGTAATGCAGCGAGTACAGAAAATTATCCAGACCATTGAGCCCCATGACTCTCCGGAGCGCTATGAATCTCTCGGGGTTGAGTGTGTCAGCGGCCACGCCCGAATCGTCTCGCCCTGGGAAGTTGAGGTGGACGGAAAGCGCTTGAGTGCCTCCAACATTGTCATCGCAACCGGCGGCAAACCTTTTGTCCCGCCAATCACCGGCATTGAACAATGCGACTACCTAACCTCCGATAATTTGTGGAACCTAGAGACGTTACCCAAAAAACTGGTGATTTTGGGCGCCGGCCCAATTGGCTGCGAAATGGCCCAAGCGTTTGCGCGACTTGGCAGTGAGGTACATCTGGTTGAGCGAGATTCCAGAATTCTCCCTCGGGAAGATGAAGATGCCGCCGCGGTGGTCCAGCAGTCACTGGCCGATGACGGCGTAACGCTTCGCCTGGGCTTTTCCGCGGTCGCCGTAGAAAACGCCAATACACTGGTTTGCGAAGGGCCCGAGGGAACGCAAAACTTGGACTTTGATCGCCTGCTCATTGCCGTGGGGCGTAAAGCCAACACCCAGGGTTTGGGGCTTGAGGAATTGGGCATTGAAACCGAGCGCAACGGCACAGTATCGGTAAACGAGCACCTACAGACCCGTTTCCCCAATATCTATGCCTGTGGCGATGTTATTGGCCCCTACCAATTCACCCACTCAGCCTCCCATGAGGCCTGGTATTGCGCGGTGAACGCCCTGTTCGGCAAATTTAAGAAGTTCAGGGTGGATTACAGCGTATTGCCCTGGGTGACGTTCACGGAACCTGAACTGGCAAGGGTGGGTCTTAATGAGACCGAGGCCAAGGAACAGGAAGTGGACCACCAAGTCATTCGATATTCTCTGGAGGGGCTGGATCGCGCCCTTGCCGATGAAGCGGCGACGGGTTTTGTGAAAGTCATCACGGCGGGCAAAAGCGACCGAATTCTGGGCGCAACGGTGGTAGGTCATCACGGCGGTGAGCTGCTGGCTGAATTCACCTTGGCCATGAAGCACGGGCTTGGCCTTAAGAAAATCATGGGTACCGTTCACCCCTATCCAACCTTCAGCGAAGCCACCAAGTTCACCGCTGGGCGCTGGCAGGACGCCAATAAGCCCCAGTGGCTGATGCCATGGCTGGAGAAATTTCACCGATGGAGCCGATCATGAAGACACACCCAACGCGCAAGCACTCGTTGTTACCAATACTGGCTGGCTGTTTCCTGACTGTTTCAACGTTAGTCCAGGCGAGCGACCCCAATGTTGCCCTTGAGGGCTATGCCAAGTTGCTGCAGGCCTCGGTCAAACCCAATGAGCTAGGAACCGCCAGCGAAGTGGATTACGCCTGGCTGTCTAGCCATCAAGCAGATCTCGATGAGGTGACACAGGCCTTCAGCCAAGTCTCTGAAGCGGATTTTTCTAAGTGGTCAGCGGACCAGCAGCTATCGTTTCTGATCAACGCCTACAACGCGTTTACCCTGCAGCTGATTTTGACAGAATATCCGGACCTGGAATCCATTAAGGATCTCGGATCACTGTTTCGCTCGCCTTGGAAAAAGCAATTCGTGCAGCTATTGGGCCAAACGCGCAGCCTAGACGATATCGAGCACAGCATGATCAGAGGCCAATTCGCTGAACCCAGAATTCACGCGGCGGTAAACTGCGCGTCCTGTGGTTGCCCCGCCCTGTTGGATCAGCCATTTCGTGCAGAAACGCTGGAACAGCAACTGGCCCAGAGCATGACCCATTTTCTCGCCGATAAAGATCGGAATTACTTTGATGAATCCAGCAACACCCTGTGGCTCTCACCATTGTTTAGCTGGTACGGCGACGATTTCGAAGACGAAGCTGGTAGCGTGGAAGATTACGCAAAAGACTATGCATCGTCGTTAGGCTGGACCATCAGTGCCCGCTCCAAATCGCCCAAGATCCGGTTTACCGAATACGACTGGCAGCTTAACGACCTGGGGCGCTGCGCTAACTGACCGATGGGATTGGGTTGAGATGGCTACCGCGCGTTCGCGCTGACACCGGCCCGCGCACCGGACTCAGCATCAATCAGGATTGTCCAGGCGGCGAGCATTTCCTCATGACGGGAAGAATTGCTCAGTTTAAGCACCGACCGTTGTAATCGTTTCAACGTGGATTGTTGCCAGGAACCCGGCGATAGGACTTTGCCTCGATCAAAATCGATGATGCTGACGGAATCGTCCGCCAGCAAAATGTTGTGGCAATTAAGGTCTGCATGATAAACGCCGGCCGCTTGAAACCGCCCTACAACCTCACCGACCCGCCGAAACGTCCCATTGAGCGACTCCCTGGTAATGTTGCCATGGCCTAACCACTGGGCCAGCGTCTCATTGTGGGGTACAAAACGGGTGATAAGGTCGGCTTGATACACTGGACCGCGTCTCTGATAGCGCGCTGCCACCGGTGTGCATGTGGGCAAGCCCCAATCCACTAACGTTCGTAACAGCTCAAATTCCCGCACACCTCGAACTCGCTGATGGCCGGTAAATAGATAACGGTCGTGGTTGACTCGTCCTATCAGACCGCCCCGTTGATAGTGCCGCAGGACCCATCGCTGCCCCTCATGGCGCACAACCATCACTTTGCCTCGGCCGCTGGCGCTATCAATCTGTTGCTGGCGCTCGGTCCAGAAGCGGGGTTCAAACCACTCTATCGGTGCGGCGCTGTCGCTCACGGCTGGGTTGGTTAAAATAACCGCTGAGCCGATGCGAGATAGTATTCCCTTCTCCACGCCCCCATTATGCGCAACGAGGCCGCCTTGCACCAATCATGAACCGTATCTGTTTACTAAGACTATCTGCATTGGGCGATGTGACCCACACCCTCGCTGTGGTTAGAGCACTCCAGTCGGCGCTGCCCAATGCCGAAATCACGTGGATCATTGGAAAACTTGAACACCGCCTGCTGGAAGGCTTAGAGGGGGTTAGGTTCATCGTTTTTGATAAAGGTGCTGGATTGGCGGCGTACCAGAGTTTACGGAAATCACTTGCAGGGCAACGATTCGACGTATTGCTCCATCAGCAGGTTGCGCTGCGAGCAAATATCGCCTCCACGCTGATCAAAGCGACGGTGAAAATCGGATTTGACGCGGAAAGGTCACGGGATGGACATGGCTGGTTTGTCGATCAGCGAATTGACGCAAAATCGGGACAACATGTGTTAGACGGGTTGATGTCCTTTCTTCAACCCATCGACGTACCCATTCCAAAAACTCCTACCTGGAACATACCTCTGAGCGATACCGATTGGGATTTCGCCCGGCGCCATATTCCGTCTGACCGCCGTGTTTTAACGCTATGCCCTGTATCGTCTCATCCACTGCGTAACTGGCAGCCTGAACGTTACGCTGCAGTGGCTGACCACGCAGCAACTCACCACAACATGACGATAGTTATTGCTGGCGGGCCTAGCAATTTTGAACAACACTTCAATGGGTCAATCGCAAAGACCATGAAGGAAACTGTGACTGACCTGACCGGTCAAGATACGCTAAAGGAATTAGCCGGGCTTTTGGGACGATCCACCCTGGTATTGGCACCGGACACGGGGCCAATGCACATTGCTAACGCCATGGGCACACCGGTTTTGGGCCTTCATGCCGCCAGCAACCCTTACCGCAGCGGGGCCTATCATTGGGCTCACATTAGCGCGGACCGGTATAACGATGCGGCAGAAAAATTTCTCGGAAAAACCGCGCAGGAACTGCGTTGGGGCCAAAAAATTGAACGGGCTGGCGTGATGGACTTGGTAACAGTGGACGATGTGATTGGTCATATGGACCGCCACCTCAATACGCTGTCAGCCCCCCGTAATGACCATGGCCCAAGGCCTTAGATTGCCTCACACAGCATTGGCAAGCGTCACCGGTTCGAGGTTGAGAAACTTCCTTTAGCGTTAGCGACTCAATAGGGCTCGTAGGATTTTTCTTCAACCAACTCTGAACCGAGAGCCATATTGATTTCTTTTTTAATGGCCGCACGCCGGTCATTGGTCACATAGACAGCCCTCGCCAGTTCAACAAATCGCTCGTCAAAGGTATTGGAGGCTTCTTTGAGGCGGATCTTATCTTCGATATCCCAAAGCGTAGTGTTGACCAGTTTCAGTTGACTACGGGCCTGGCTGACCTGGTTGGCTTTTGCCCCCAATTGCTCCCAAACTTCGCTTAGCAATGCCAATTCGCGACGGACGTTTTCCAGCCTTTCTGGCTGTCCAATTCGCTCTGATTTAATTTCCAAAATGGTGATTTTGTCCAACAATTCACCATAGGAGATAGGGACTGAAAC
>CAZLJY010000177.1:0-9969 GCA_964559945.1 uncultured Gammaproteobacteria bacterium
GTTGAGCTTTCTTTGAATCTTATGACTAAATTCCATCACGCTGATGATGAGCTGACTTTCCTTGGTTGATTGCTGCACCGTTATTCCTTGAGATTTAGTTGATCTCACAAGTTTATCGTGTATTTAGTTGCTTAATCAAGGAGTTTGCAACTACTTGCTGAGCAGTTTTCTATGACAGGCCAAAGAGCATTTCCTTGGTCTTCAGGAGCTTGTTGGTATTCGCGCTAAATTCGTCGCCATGGCGTGTTTGCCTTTTTACGGCGATTGGCTGTTTCGAAAACCCAACCGTTGGTGGCGGGCTGTATTTGGGCCAAATTCGTGAAATTTTTACACGCTGCCGTTACCCTGGGTCCATCGATCCTTGAGAATCACCCACCATGCATATCAATGCCCATTTCGACGGCGGCAATATTGAGGTTGTTTCGGCAAAGACGCCGACAGATATTCGCTTGAATATCAAAATGGATACCGGTGGTCGCCACGGCCAGTGGTTTTACTTTCAAGTCTGCGGCGTGGCTGGGAACGCTTGTGCTATCACCCTTGAGAATGCGGGCAAGATGTCGTTTCCTGGCGGCTTTGAAGATTATTCAGTGGCTGCATCCACTGATCTTAGTCACTGGTTTCGTATCGGCACTGAGTTTGATGGGCAGGCCCTAAGCTGGCGCTACACCCCATCAACAGACGGCATTTATTTTGCGTATTTCGCACCTTACTCCTTTGACCGTCACCAACAATTGATTGCCAAGGCACTGACATCACCGACCACACGTGGGGAGGTTTTGTGCCAGACACCCGATGGTCATGCACTGACTCTGCTGACTGTCGGTCAAGGTACAGCCGGGAAAAAGCACTGCTGGGTCATCGCCCGTCAACATCCTGGGGAAACCATGGCTCAGTGGTGGATGGAGGGTTTTCTCGAGCGCCTGCTTGACTCAGAAGATCCGGTGGCTCGAGCACTACTGCAAAAAGCGGTCATCCACCTCGTACCCAGTATGAATCCCGATGGCGGTGTCCGCGGCCACCTTCGTTGTAATGCCCGTGGCGTCAATCTAAACCGCGCCTGGAAAGCGCCAGATCCGGTGGAGTCGCCGGAGGTATTTTATACTCGCCAGCGAATGCACCAAACGGGAGTGGATTTCTTCCTTGATGTTCATGGCGACGAAGCGCTGCCCTACAATTTTATTGCAGGAGCTGAGGGTATCCCATCCTGGACCAACGCCAGGGACAAGGAGTTACAAGCCTTCAAGAACTTGCTTGCTACCCTTAGCCCTGACTTTCAGACCCGTTACGGCTATGACTTAGATCCGCCGAATTCCGCCGATCTGTGCAAAGCCACGGACTACGTCGCCGAGAACTTTGGCTGTTTGGCAATGACCCTTGAAATGCCCTTCAAAGATGCAGCCAATTTGCCCATGCCAGAGATTGGCTGGTCGCCAGGGCGCTGCCAGCGTTTAGGCGCCGCCTGTATTGATGCCCTATGGCAGACGATTTACCCGTCAAGCGACTAATTGTTGAGGCTAAAATGGGAATAATTGCGACGTCGATGCCGTTGATTACTGACACTGCGGGTGTGTGGGAGGGGGAGTATGTGCACATTGACGAAAATCACCAGGAATTTGACCGTCATCAGGCGCGCCTTCTCATAAGGATTGATGATGAATCGGACACTGAGGCGAGGTTACGGCAAACCAACATCTATACCTGGTCAAACAACGAGCATGAAATTCGTTATTTCGAAGGCAATTATCGGGACGACCGAATCTGGTTTAACAATGCGTTGATTGACGGCTGGACTCGAACCATTGATATGGATCCTACGGGTCGAACCATGATGGTGGCGTGGACCCGTCCCGCAGAACCCGGTTTTCGGTATTACGAAATCATCATATTTTCTGAAGATGGCCAAAGTCGAAATCGCACCTGGCATTGGTATCGTAACGATCGTTTGTTTCAACGCACGTTAATCAATGAACACAAAGTCAGTGACGATTGGCGGTCATTTGATGAACCCCATTTTTATGCCTCCCAACCCCGCTGTGCGATACCGAGCTAACGGACTATTGGCAACGTTGAAGGCGCCTTTATTAATTTTCTTACGAACGAATTGAGTACATGATTATGGTTAGGTTTATCGCTTTAAGTGCGCTACTAGCGCTCGTTCTATTTGTGCCCGCGGCCCATTCCCAAATAACGGTGGAGCAGTTGCTAGAACAATCGGGGATCACCCCATCCGGTAGGCCGCTGAGTGATTCGCCAGACTGGGCGCCAGTGAAGAAGATTGTCCTGCGAGAAGGCATCGTGGATGTCGCGAAGCTAAGAGAGCTTTATAGCGATGTCGAATTTGTCTCGGTGACTTCGTCGCGCAACGCCGCAGCGCAGGTGGCTGACGCGGATGCCTTGATTGGCCAATGTAATGCGGCGCTGGTGGCGGGTGCAAAGCGCTTGCGCTGGGTTCAACGATTAGCCGCCGGCGTAGAGGGTTGTGTTGAGGTTCCGGAAATCGCCAGTGGCCAGGTGATACTCACCAATATGCAGAAAATTGATTCGCCCATAATCGCTGAGCACGCCATCGCGATGATGATGTCCTTGAGTCGCGGTTTACCGGGATTCGCTAGGGCTATGGACGATGGTGTTTGGGATCGCAGTGCGCAGGTCCGAAGCAAAATGACCTCCGTTGTTGGCAAAAAACTTTTGGTAGTCGGGCTTGGCGGTATTGGTACAGAAGTCGCGCGATTCGGAGCTGCCTTAGGCATGCAAGTGTCAGCGACCCGCAATAGCAGTCGCTCGGGACCGGATTTTGTTAGCTACGTGGGATTAACCCACGAATTGGGTTCATTGGCTGCGAAGGCGGATGTTGTAGTCAGCGCTTTGCCTCTAACGGCGGCAACAACCGATCTCTTCGATCAGGCATTTTTTTCTGGTCTTAAATCTGGCGCCATATTCATCAACGTGGGGCGAGGTAAGTCTGTGGTGACCAACGATTTATTGGCTGCCCTTAGGTCGGGTCACCTTGGCGGAGCCGGACTAGATGTGACAGCGCCTGAACCTCTGCCAGCAGATCATCCGCTGTGGACGTTGGCCAACGTTATCATCACACCACACTTGTCTTCTGGGGGCGGCGAGCGAGAACGTCGTTCTGTGTTATTGATGGAAAACCTGCGCCGTTTCATCGAGGGTGACCGCTTACTAAATGTGGTTGACCCAACCAGAGGTTATTAAATTCCCGGGTTCACTCCTAGCACCTAACAGTAGGCTACGAGATTGAGCCGGTCTTTATGGTTTCTTGACAATTGGGTGTCACAATTGAGTCACTGTGCCGTCCACAAAAGAACCCGGTTCAACCTTACGTTATTGTGAAACTTCGAATTGGTCATAAATTTTTCCTAGCGCTGTTGGTGACCAGCGGGTTATGCATTGTCTTGATGCTGGCCGTTCAACGTTACTGGTTTGAACGTGGCTTGGTGGAATACGCCCAGGCGGTAGAGCTTGAACGACTTGAGCCATTCATTGATGTGCTGGCCGAGCGATACCAATTGGACAATAGTTGGGCTTTTATCCAAGGCAGCAAGCAATGGCCCATGGAATACAGTCGTTTTACCCGCGGAGGGCGGCACCGCCGGCGTGAAAGGATGGCATGGCCTCCTGCACCCAGTGCACGACTGACTGAGCGCACGCGACGTGCAGCATTGGATGATCAAATCCCCTTTCCGCCCTCCAGGCGAGCACTGTGGAATCGAATTAGTCTGGTTGACGAAAACAATCAATGGGTTGCTGGGCGTTTGCCACAGAGCCAACAAAGCGTTCGACAAGAAATCGTCATCGATGATGTTGTTGTAGGATTCCTGCAACTGACCTCGCCAACGGCGCTTAGCGATGAGTTGGCTGTCGCGTTCAACCAACAACAGGTGAAAGCCGCGGTTTGGGCTGTTGTCATCGCGTTAGTTGGAACCGCCCTGGCAGCCGCTGTCTTGGCGAATAGTTTTGGATCGCCAATCCGTGCCTTGGCAAGAGGGACCCATGATCTAACGGGTGGGCGATATGGGACCCGCATTGATTCAACCCGCAACGATGAACTAGGTCTTTTGGCCCAGGATTTCAATCAGCTATCGGCCACGTTGAAGCAAGCCCAACAAGCGCGTCAACAATGGGTGGCCGATATCTCACACGAACTGCGTACCCCCGTGGCCGTTCTGCAGGCGGAACTGGAAACATTGGAAGATGGGCTTCGGCCGTTCGACTCAGATGCGGTGAAATCATTGAGCGGGGAGGTGGCCAGGCTGCGTTTGCTGATTGAGGACCTAAACCAACTAGCGCGCACCGATTCGGGTGCGCTGAGCCTAAACCTGGAACCGGTGAATCTGGCTCAACTTTTTCAAAATACCGTTGAACGGTTTGCCGATCGGGCGGCGGAAAATGGATTAACGGTCAGCCAAGATCTAGAGGCGTTGCCCATCATAAGAGGCGATGTAAACCGCCTGACTCAGTTAACCGCAAACCTTATGGAAAACGCTTTACGTTATACGGATCAAGGTGGTTGTATCGAAATTTTAGGTGCCGTGGAAAACGATTGCATTGCACTCACCATGCAGGATTCAGCACCGGGTGTGCCGGATGAGGCATTACCCAAATTATTTGATCGGCTCTACCGCGTCGACCCATCCAGGAACCGAGAGACCGGTGCCAGTGGGCTGGGGCTGGCGATATGTGAAAGTATCGTGGCCGCCCATGGCGGTTCCATCACCGCCCATCACTCACCACTGGGCGGTTTGCGCATTGTTGTGGGATTGCCTCTAAACCGGGAGACAAGTTGACCCATGGACTGTGTGCTGATTGTCGAGGATGAACCGAAAATCTCCAAGGTTCTACAAACCTATCTGAACGACTCGGGTTTCGACTCTCATGTCTTGGAAAACGGTGAAGAGGTTGTCGAATGGGTGCGTCTTGAAACCCCCTCCCTGGTGTTGCTAGACCTGATGTTGCCAGGGAAAAATGGTTTGGATATTTGCCGGGAAATTCGCCAATTTTCCGAGATTCCGATCATCATGGTCACCGCTCGAGTGGAAGAAATTGATCGTTTGTTGGGGTTGGAAATGGGAGCGGACGATTACGTCTGTAAACCCTTTAGCCCAAGAGAAGTGGTTGCCAGGATAAAAGCCAATCTGCGCAGGGCGCCTGGTCGGATAGATGATGTAGAGGCCGCGAACAGGTTTCAGATTGATGAACTGCGCCATTTAGCAACCCTTGATGGCACTGCGCTGAAGCTCACTCGGGTCGAATTTCGAATATTGCTGGCGCTGCTTAGCTCACCAGGAATTGTGTTGTCTCGAGATCAATTGCTGGACCGGATGTACGACGATCATCGGGTCGTCGGCGACCGCACGGTGGACAGCCATATTACAAATTTGCGTCGCAAACTTCAGGGTGTATGCCCGGATTCTGAGTGCATTCATTCGGTTTACGGGTTGGGCTATAAACTGGAGCTGTAGTGAGTTCATCCACCATTTTCTTGACAATGTCTGGATACTCTCTGGCTACTGTCTGTCTGGATCAAGCGTAATCTTGTTAACTCAAGCTTCAACGCTGAAATGAACGGCGACCCACAGGAGGTTTTTCGATTTCAGCGGGGAAGGGACGTTTCAATGGATACTCATACGGAGATAATTATGACTGGGCCTAATAAAATTTGGATATCAACCTTTGCTGCGCTCGCCCTGTCGGCATCGTTTGCTTTTTCCGCTGGTGCACAACCGATGCATCGGATGGCCGAAAAGCTGGGTTTGACTGAAGAGCAGCAACAAAGTCTGGCAGAATTGCGAGAGCAGCAGCGCGCCTCCCGTGAGGACCAGCGCGCCCAACGTGAAGCGATTTCCGAGGCTAACAAGAGCGGTGATGTTGACTCCGCAGCGGACCTGGCTGCTTCTCAAGCCCGTGATCGAGTCTATCAACAGGCGGAAATGCGCCAGCAACTGGAAGCCATTTTGACCCCAGACCAATTGGTTCAGTGGGATGAAATGCAAGATCGACGTTCCCAGGGTCACCGAGGAAAAGGTGGCAAGGGTAAAGGCGGCAGGGGTCAGCGAGGTCAACGCGATCAGTTGTAAGGCATTTCTTTGCCAATCCATGGCGCCGAATGGATGATCGTTCGGCGCCATCTTGACCCTTGATTGACAAGGGCGATGCCGGACGCAACGTCTCATACCCCAATTATTGAAAGGGAATCACAACGATTAAAAAGCGGTTTCTATCTTTGTTGCTATTGTTCGGCAGCGGTCTTTCACTTGCTCAAACTCAATTCCAGGTTGACGCAACCTTCAGTGGGTCCTGGTTTGACCCAGAGCACGATGGCGAAGGGTTTGTCCTGCAGGTGCTCGACAATGAGCAGGCGGTTGTCTACTGGTTTACCTATGACCCGTTTGGGGCGCAGCGCTGGTTTGTTGCTAACGGCACCATAGACAATGAAACGGCAAGTTTCCCCGAGCTGCTAGTGACCCAAGGGCCCCAGTTTGGCGAGCAGTTTGACTCCCAAGACGTTGAGTTTTCAAACGTCGGCACTCTGTCCATCAATTTTGCTGATTGCGCTAATGCAACGGCCACCTATGACGTGGATGGCGTGGCGGGCAATCAATCGTTAACGCGATTAACGACACTGGCGGGATTGGACTGCGGTTCGCCGCCAGCCGGCGCTTCCCCATTGGCTGGCTCCTGGTTCGATCAGACCCACAACGGTGAGGGTTTGGCGGTAGAGGTGTTGGCTAACCAGAGTGCTGTGGTTTATTGGTTTAGCTATGACAGCAATGGACAGCAGGCGTGGTTTGTGGGCAGCGGCGAACAACTGGACAGTCAGATCCGCATATCAGAGCTGGTCATTACCAGTGGCGGACGATTTGGTGAGGCGTTTGACCCTCGGGACGTCCAGCGCTCGCCCTGGGGAAGTCTGGATCTTGAGCTTGGCTGTGATTTCGGAAAATTTGACTACGCCTCGGTATTGCCATCTTTTGGTAGCGGAAAACAAACCCTGACTCGGCTAACGCAAATTGGTGAGCCTGGCTGTGAGGAGTCACCGGCGCCGAACATATTGTTCATTATTGCCGATGACCTCGGTATGGACGCATCCAGTCAGTATTCGATTTCGTCCATGCCGCCCACTACACCCACCTTGGACCAGTTAGCAAACAGCGGTCTGGTTTTCGACAACGCCTGGGCCAGCCCATCTTGCAGTCCTACACGAGCTGGATTGGTCACCGGCAAATACGCCTCGCGCACCGGGGTTTTTCAGCCCGGTGATGTGTTATCTGAAGATGAGACCTCGTTACAGTCCTACATCCACCAACATCTACCAAATAAGTATGCGGATGCAGTGATCGGTAAATGGCATTTGGGCCCAAATTCGAGTGGCGCCGACCATCCCGCAGCACTGGGTGTTAGTCATTTTGCAGGTTTTATTTCTGGCGGGGTGAATAATTATGAGAATTGGGATCTGACGGTCAACGGGGAGCTAACCAGGGAAACCCAGTATGTCACTAGCAAGCTGGTGGATCTGGCGATAGATTGGACGTCCCAGCAGCAATCACCGTGGTTTTTGTGGTTGGCATTCAATGCGCCCCATATGCCTTATCACCTGCCGCCAACAGACTTGCACAGTAGGCAATTGTCCGGGGCGCAAGCCGATATTGATGCCAACCCTTTGCCCTATTACCTTGCGGCAATCGAGGCCATGGATACCGAAATCGCTCGTCTGCTTTCGTCTTTTAGCGCCACAGAGCTTGCCAATACGGTCATTATTTTTATGGGTGATAACGGTACGCCGGGGAGCGTCGCTCAAGAGCCATACTCTAGGACCAGCGCAAAAGGCTCTTTGTTCCAAGGTGGGATTAATGTGCCATTTTTCGTTGTAGGCTCGGGCGTCACTCGCGAGGGTGAGCGAGAGTCGGCCCTGGTTAATACTACAGACCTGTTCAGCACCATTGCGGGAATCGCCGGGGTCAATGTGGATAAAGTCAACGACAGTGTTTCCTTCCTTCCTCTACTTACTGAGCCAGTGGCTTCCCAGCGGAGTTTTCAATTCTCAGAGACCACAAGGGGAGGCGATGATCAGTGGGCCATATCCAACGGGCAATTCAAACTGATTGATCCAGGTCGGGGCGCGCAGCTGCTCTTTAATCTGGCCACTGACCCGTTTGAAAATTCTGACTTGATGGGCTCGCCTGAGGTTCCCACTGGGGTGGTGGAAGAATTACAATCTGAAGTAATCCGTATTATTAGTGATGGTTAGCAGGACGGCTGATGGCCTCCAATTATAAGGTCTATAGCCAAATTCTACGTTCGCCCCTGTTGTTACAGCATCTTGGTGGCGCTGACAAAGACGACCCTTAAAGGGGCTTAACGAGTCGTTTAACCTAGAACGGCTTATTGCCTGCTAAGGTTCGATTTGTAGTGACTTTTGGGTGATCCAATTTTACCAAACCCAACCGAAACTGATCACCAACTTTCACAAGACACACACCAAGGTCGTCAATCGCGATCAACACACTCCAACCTTTGGATAAGACCTTTAGCCGATGAAAAATGTGATAAACCGATTTTCTCATGGATTGATTTTGCTGAGCTCGTTCTTCTTGCTCAGCTGTGCGCAGACCTCCGCTCAGGTTCCGGCCCATCAGTTTGATTTAGGTCAATGGAAGCTAACGCTGCCCGCCGATGACGATCACAATGGTAAGGTGGATGAGGTCAATGTCAGCGCGTTGATGGGTTTTTCTCATCCAGATTTCTTTTATCTTAACGATAACGGCGATTTAGTATTCAGCGCACCCAATAAAGCGGCCACCACAGCCAATTCCACCAATACTCGAAGTGAACTTCGACAAATGTTGCGGGGACAAGACAGCAACATCAAAACTCATGATCCGAAAAACAATTTCGCCCTTGGCGCGCATCGTGATGCCGGTGCCTTTGCCTCGGTGGGCGGTACCTTGGATGCAACCTTAAAAGTTTTGCATGTTTCCCGTGAGGCCAAGTACCCCCAGAAGAAATCGGCCTATTCGGTGGTTGTCGGACAGATCCATTCGGTGAAAAACGCCAAAGCCCATACATCGGGTTTTGGCTACGGTAATGAGCCAATTAAGGTTTTTTACAAGAAGTGGCCTGGCCATCAAACGGGTTCAGTGTTTTGGACCTATGAGCGAAATTTGCCGAAAGACCATCCGGACAGGACCGACCTGGATCATGTTGTATGGGGCAATTCCTGGGATAACTCCGACGACCCCGGGGCCCAAGGGATCGCTTTAGGCCAGCAATTTAGTTACCGCATTAACGTCATCGGCAACCAAATGCGCCTGACATTTGACACGACTGATCCCTCCCAAAGAGTGACCTTTTCGGTCGATTTATCAAACAATATTGGGCCTTCCGGGTGGGTTGATGAAAAAGACAATCCTGGAGGTTACGCCCAGGATTCACTCTATTTTAAGGCGGGCGCGTACAATCAATGCAGTAGCAAAGATTCTTCCTCGTTCCGTTATCCCGCCTGCGCGGGTACCGGTGACTGGGAAACGGATAAAACCAACGGGGATTACGTGTCGGTGGCATTTCAGCAACTTCACCTCAGTCGTCCCTCGGCTCAGCCTAAGGTTGGGACAAATGGGCAGTAAAAATCCCGCCAGTAAGCGGGTACTCCAGCAGGGGCAGGCTTAGCCCCTTAGCTCGTATTCTCGAGGCAAAAAAAACCGGCCTGTTGGCCGGTTTTTTGTTGGGCTGCTAGTCAACAACCGATGGTGGTTTAGAAATCGTAGGTCGCTGTTACGCCGAACTCTCGAACGCCACGAAAGCCAATTGCGAAGTCGTTAATGCCGCCACCCACAAACGGGCTGAAGTTAGTGATATCAACATCTTCACGCAGGTTCTTACCCCACAAAGCGACTGAGATATTTTCATTGGCATTGGTCCACTTAACTTGGGCGCCAAAGTCGGTGA
>CAZLJY010000178.1:0-9830 GCA_964559945.1 uncultured Gammaproteobacteria bacterium
ATGATGGCCCTGGCGCGCAGGGTATGCTCTCCCGGCGTCAGTTTATGCTGGGCTCGGTCATCACGCACCTCTCTGTCATCGATGCGGTAAATCTGGATAGGGAAAATGCCGTGGGCTCGTCGGCTGGATTGGGTTTGCACCAAAGAGAATCGCTCACCGGCCATCGGTGATGTATCAGGGCCGCTGGCACAAGCAACCAGCATCAGCGGGATCAGCATAGCGAAAACCTTGGCCAAGTTTGCCATTTCAGCGCGCCGTTAGTTTCAGTTCAATCCGCCGATTGCGGGCATATGCCAGCTCGTTATCGCGGTCATCAATGGGATGATGTTCAGCAAAACCGGTAGCGGCCAGCCGGCGCGGATTAATGCCAACGCTTTCCAGGTATCGAACAATGGCCAGCGCACGGGCGGTGGACAATTCCCAGTTGGAGGGAAACGCGATGCTGGAAATGGGCCGGGTATCGGTGTGTCCATCAATCCGCAATACCCAATCGATATCGTCGGGGATTTGCCTTTCGATGTCCTTCAACACACTGGCCAATCGGCGCACCTGGGCTTTGCCCTGGTCTTCCAATGTGGCCGACCCACTGGCAAACAGCAGCTCGGACTGAAACACAAACCGGTCGCCTTCCACTCGTAGATCTGGGTTTTCACCCAAGGCGGCTTTGAGCCGGCCAAAAAAATCCGAGCGATAGTTCTCCAATTTTTTCACCTGGGTGGCTAGGGCCAAATTCAAGCGGCGACCTAGATCTTCGATCTCCTCGCTCTGGGTGACGTTGGCTTGTTGGGCCAGCTCCAGGGCACCAGAAATTTCAGTGAGCTGCTGGCGCAGCGCCTGGATCTGTCGATTCAACATCACCACCTGCGCTTGGGCTGCATCACTGAGCTCGGTCTGAACGGTGGTTTCCCGACGGCTGGTATCCAGCGCGCCGGCCAGATTCGCTACTTCCTTTTGCAGGTTGTCGCGAAGTTCGGTGAGTGCAGCCAAATCGGCGTTGAGGGTGGTAACGGTATCGGTACTGGCGGTCAAACTGGCCTGGGTATCAGCCAGGCTGGTTTGCAGTCCGGCGTTTTCCTCCCGGGCCGCGGCCAGGGTGGCACTTAAGGTTGCCAAACGTTGCTGAAGCTGGGTGGTGGTGGTTTTCTCAAGACCCAGCAATTCACTGAGTTCGGCCACCTGTCCTTCCAGTAAACCTAAGGCCCGCTGCTTACCCGTAAGCTCGTCGGTGAGAAAGTATTGCCCCAGGGTGAACAACAGCAAGACAAAAATAACCACCATTAGGAGCGCCGCCAGGGCGTCGACAAAACCTGGCCAGATGTCTAAAGGTCGATGGCGGGAGGCTCGGCTAGACATCAAAACCGCTCATCGCGTCCGCTGCGCATCACCGTTCTTCCAGCTCAGGCCGCTGACTTAACGCGGCGGCCAAGGTCCGGTTCAATAGTCGCAGCTCCTGACGCAGATCTTCAGACAATGCGTCTTTCTGCATCTGTTGGCCCATATCCGCCATATGCCGGTTGAGTGTGGCCAGTTGGTGGTGCAACTCGCTGCGATGGGTGGACTGATCACCCAGAGCCCGCTGCATGCGCTCCAACCCATCGGCGGTTTGTTCTAACAACGCCTGTACATAGGCCGGTACGCCGGCCTCGCCATCTCCAGGCAGCGCGCCGCTGGAAAGGCGGGTAACGCTGGATAACCATTCTTCCAAGTCATTGAAAAACCGGTTCTGGGCATGGCCTGCTTGGAGATCGAAAAATCCCAAGATCAACGAACCAGCCAAGCCAAACAGCGACGACGAAAATGCCACAGCCATGCCAGCCAGGGGCCCTTCCAGGCCCGCTTTGAGGCGCTCAAAAACCACCGCCCCGGCACCGTCTTGGGGATTTAGACCGCCAATGACCTGGCCCACGTCACCAATAGTCAGCAACAGACCCCAGAAGGTGCCAAGAAGGCCTAAGAAAATTAGCAATCCCACCAAGTATCGGCTGATATCCCGTGAGTCATCCAGCCGGCTGCGGATACTATCGAGCAAAGAGCGTAAGGATCCGGCAGACAGGGTGAACTGGCCCTCATCGTGGCGATCCAGCATTCGTGCCATGGGCGCCAGCAGCCGGGTTTCCTGTCGGTTTTTGCGGGCCGGGTTCTTGCGCCGAAACTCATCGATCCAGCGCGCCTCCTGATACAGCGCCAGCACCTGCTTTAAGGTCACCAATAGACCCACCGCCAGGACTGCAACAATCACCCCATTAAACGCGGCATTAGCTTGGAACGCCTTCAATAATGGTTCACGCAAGAAAATCAGTAAGGTCGTTAGTGCCCCGGTAAACACCGCCATCCAAAGCAGCGCTCGATGGGGGCGGGTGATCGATAATGCCATAGCAGTGTGACCTCAGAGCAGGTAAGTGAGCGTGCTGCGTCAATCTGGCCATTTAGTGGCCAGAAGATGTCGACAAGAGGTTAGGTGCCTAATTTGCCGATTAGTTCGCCGCCAATTGCGCCGAACCATCCGACAGCTCAGGCAGGGTCGGTTGTTACCCTCGCCTTTTTTGGGGATCTGACCTGTTAGACGCGCGAGCCTGCTCGTTGGTTACACGATTACTGCGGTTTTGTGCGGGAGGCGATTTTCGCCTCGATCTGCCCTTCTAGCTTTCTTAGCATCGGGCCAACGCCAGCGATTCTTTGGGCTTTCGTCGCTTCGACGGAATTCACCGCGCCGGTCGTTGATGCTTTAATGGCATTGAGCAGGGTCAAGGCATTGGCCTTGGAGCGCGACATTGGGGAGGCGCTCGATGATTCGGGAGTGGCCTTAGCCACCGGACTCAGGGTTTCGGTAAAAGTCCGATCAGAGATTTTTCGGCCAAACATGGGAAAGCCGTCACCAAAAATCTCGCCGCCAGGGGTAAAGCGTTCAGCAATTCCGCTGAAATTTGTGGTGCCAAAATCTTCCCCGAAAATCACATAGGCGAGAAACTCAGTGCCAGTTTCCGCCACCACAATAATGAATAGGTTAAGCTCCGGGTCATAATCGCCTGCCACCTCGATATTGGTGCCAGCCCGCACACCCTCGGTACTACTGTCAGTCCCGCTACCGAGCACCACATCCAGGGTTAACAAGTCGGCCTCAAAAGGTTGTACGGTTAAGTCGCTGGGAAAACAGTTGTTATTAATGGGCGCCGTGCAATCGGTCACAATGGCCCACTGACCCTGCATGGCGAGAAAGGGGTCATCAATGGATGGGGAATACCAAAACCGCTGTATCGGGATCACCTCGCCATCAATCACCAATTGGCCTGTGGTCAATCCGTTAAAGGTCAGTGATAAGGGCCGGCCGGTAAAAGTGCTGATCGGTTCGCGAAATTCGCAGTTCAAACATTGGCCATCTTCAGAAAACACCAGTTCGTCGTTGAATTGGTAGGTCAGCGTTCCGGCGGTGCTGGCGGTCAGGTTTCCGATCGCGCTAAACCATAGTGGCTCTCGGAGCGCGGGGTTGGCCTCCTCGGTGTAGACGTACAGGGTGAGAAACACCTGCCGATCCTGGACTTCGATGGCGTAACCTCGACCAGGTTGATTCGGATTCCAGTAAAAGCCGCTCTCAGGTTCATAGGCCTGAGTGATAACTTGCGCTGTTGCCGCTGTCATCCACATCCCAAGACCTAAAAGAATCAGAAAAGGGTTTTTGTAAGCGCTCATAGCCACGCGTCCGCAATGATAGGAGCGACCATTATGGCAGGTTGGGCTGAATCGGGAATGAACAAAGGCCTATTGTCCGCGGGGCGGGCAATAGGCCTTTGCCTGTTTTCTTGAAGATCTTCTTGAAGACCTTCTGGCGGGTCAGCGCTTAGGCCGGAACCTGTTCATCCCACATAAACATGGTCACACCTACTTCCTTATCTTTGGGAAGCTCGGTGTCGTAAAAACCCTTTTCTCGGGCCGACTCGCGGGCCTTGGCCAACGCCACAGATAGTTCTTCGCGCCAAAATTCCCGCAGTTCATCCCGTCGTTCCGGGCGCACCTGGAAACCATAAATGGTGCGTTCCAGCAGCGGATCGGTTGGATGATTGACGTTATGGGAAATCGTCTTGATATGGTGAGACAACACCCAACCCACGTAATCATAAGTGGCGCCGGAGTGTCCGGTATTGGCGTAGGTTTCTGTCACTAGTGATACCCGATCGCCGCGAATAGCAATGTTTCCCGACGCTAACAGAGTGCGTTTCAGAAAATTGGGCGTCAGCTCACCGCCGTGGCGCGAACAAACACTTTGCCAGTCGGGGAAATTCTCGCCACTTAAGGACAATTCCTTTGGCATTTCGGTGTCGTTTGCCCAACCGGACAAGAAGCGAACCACCAAAATATCGCCTTTTTTGTCGTGGTATTCGTCGCGAAGATATTTCTTCACCGTTTTAGCAGCAGCTCCCGAATGGGAAATAATTTCCTGCATGCTCAAGCCTTTTTTCTTCAGCGACTTAACCGCGCCAGCAAAGACTAGATCAGAAAAACGTTTAACAGAAACCTGTTCGGCCACCAACAGATCCGAGAATGCATCCGCTACCTGGATGATCATTTTTTCAAGGGAAGTAAGGCGTTCGCTCGCCATAGAAGTCAGTCCTCCGACCATCAGCATAGGTTGGCTGTGGCCTTAATAGTGTGTTCATCAACCTGCACCGTTGGGACTGACTACGGTTGGTCCAGATTGGCCTTGTCTGGCGATTGCCGCCGACCTTCTCTTTGGAAGGCGCGACGATTCTATGTCATCAGCGCTGCGGTTTCCAGTGCTAACGCAGAGGTTCATACTAGCGCGATGAAAATTATCGACATTGGCGCAAACCTCACCCACGAATCCTTCTCGCCGGATTTAGATCAAGTGATCGCTCGGGCAAAAGACGCAGGTGTGGTCCAAATGATGATCACCGGGGCAAGCGGTCAGGGCAGTGTGGATGCTCTGGCACTAGCAAAAAAGTACCCTGGATATTTTTTCGCCACCTGTGGCAACCACCCCCATTACGCTGAAGCTTTTGATGCCCAAATGGCCGCGGATTTCGCTGAGCTGATTCAACACCCGGAAGTGAAGGCGGCGGGTGAAATGGGTTTGGACTATTTTCGTGACCTGGCGCCCCGTCAGGTGCAGCAATATGCGTTTCAGTCCCAACTAGAATTAGCCATCAGCAGTGGCAAACCCGCGTTCCTGCACCAACGTGATGCCCACCAAGATTTCCTTGCCATCATGCGCGAGTATCGCGATCAGTTGTCCCAAGCGGTGGTGCATTGCTTTACCGACAGCGCTGAGGCTTTATCCGATTACCTGGATCTGGATTTACATATCGGCATTACCGGGTGGATTTGCGACGAACGCCGCGGCGCACACCTGAAGGAATTGGTGTCCAGCATTCCTGCCAACCGGCTGATGGTGGAAACCGATTCGCCTTACCTGATGCCCAGGGATCTCAAACCCAAACCAAAAAGCCGGCGCAATGAACCCATGCACTTGCCACATATTTTGCGTGAAGTGGCGCGATGTCGGGGTGAGGACCCAGAGCTTACCGCAGCCTCTACCACGGCCACGGCCCGGGCATTTTTCAACTTGGATGAAGCACCAGCGGCAGGCTAATGGGCCGCCGAAGGGTTGTCAGGAACGCAGTCCCACACCACGTTTTAGCAATATCAGACACAGGCTACCTAGGCCCACAACAAAAACCCCGGATACGGCGTAGGCCACGGGGAGGCTCACGTCGCTCACTCCCAAAATGCCGAAGCGAAACGCATTGACCATATAAAGGATGGGGTTAGCCAACGATACCTTCTGCCAAAACTCCGGCAGCAAGGAGATGGAGTAGAACACGCCGCCCAGATAGGTCAGTGGCGTTAAGATAAAGGTGGGAACAATGGAGATATCGTCGAACTTATTGGCGAAGATGGCGTTCACCATTCCCGCCAGAGCAAAGATCACCGAGGTGATTAGCACCACCGATACCGTCACTAACGGGTGGGCCACCTGTATATCGGTGAAAAACAGCGACACCATCAGCACCACCACCCCCACCAGCAGCCCGCGAAACATGGCGCCGCTGACATAGCCGGCCAATATCGCCACCACAGGCATTGGGCTGATCAACATTTCTTCCACATGTTTGCCGTACTTGGCACCGAAAAATGAGCTCACCGTGTTGCCGTAGGAGTTGGTAATCACGCTCATCATGATCAGGCCGGGAACGATGAAGTCCATGTAATTAAAACCGCCCATGGTGCCAATACGCTGGCCAATCAAATTGCCGAAGATCACAAAGTACAGCGTCATGGTGATGGCGGGGGGCACAATGGTCTGCACCCAGATGCGCAGAATCCGAGTCACTTCCTTGCGCACAATGGTCACAAAACCTATCCAGGCTGTTTGTCCGGTGGGTTGGATCAACTGGCTGCCGCCGCTAGCGAGGTCCAAATCTTGGGCGCTACTCATTGGGTTTCTCCACCAGCCGCATGAACAGTTCTTCTAAGCGATTGCTTTTATTGCGCATGGACATCACTCGCAGGTCTTGCTTATTGAGATGATCAAATACCCGGTTCAGTGCGCGGCTTTTTGGTACCTCAACTTCGATGCAGTTGGCGTCTCGAAGACGAGTGGTATACCCATCAATTTGCGGCGCGCCGTCCAGCTCTTTGTCCAAATCGAGCACGAAGGTCTCCATATCCAGGCGGGTTAGCAACTCTCGTACCGAGGTGTTTTCAACGATTCGCCCCTGGTCAATGATGGCGATATTGCGACACAGCTCCTCCGCCTCTTCCAGATAATGGGTGGTCAAAATCACCGTGGTGCCCTGTTCGTTAATCTCCTTAATGAACTCCCACATGGCGCGGCGAATCTCAATGTCGACACCGGCGGTGGGTTCATCCAGGATCAATAGCCGGGGCTGATGCACCATCGCCCGAGCAATCATTAGTCGTCGTTTCATGCCGCCGGAAAGGGTCCGGGCAATGACCGCGCGTTTGTCCCACAGCTTGAGCTTTTCGAGTAACTCCTCGGCGCGCTGATAGGCCTTGGCCCGAGGAATACCGTAGTAACCGGCCTGGTTAACAACGATGTCCAAAGGCTTTTCAAACCAATTGAAATTGATTTCCTGCGGCACCGGACCCAGTTGGCACATGGCTAGGGCCCGTTGCTGTTCCACACTGATGCCAAAAATTTCCACGTCGCCGGCGGTGGGGTTTACCAGTGAGCTGATGATCCCGATCAGCGTCGACTTACCCGCCCCATTGGGTCCCAGAAGCGCGAAAAAATCACCCTCCTCCACCGACAGACTGACACCGTCCAGGGCACGGGTTCCGTTAGCGTAAGTTTTCTCTAAATTTTTGACGTTAAGCGCGAGCATAGTGTTCCCTGCCGAACGGTACCAAACCGTGCCGGCAATCAGCGTTAATCCAGTTCGTGGGCGACGATCTTGCCGCCAAGTAATTTTGCGCCTGTGGGATCATTTTGTGAAGCATTAAACTGCCAGCAATCTGGCCCCCTGCTGGCGGCTATTTCCCGATACAAAAGCTGGAGAAAATTTCTCCCAATAGGTCGTCTGGCAGAAACTCGCCGGTAATGTCGGACAGGCAATTCTGCGCCAATCGCAGTTCTTCGGCCAGCAGCTCAGCGGGTAGATGATCCCCCAACAAGGCGGTTGCTTGACCCAAGTGCTCGGCAACCCGATCCAGCGCGTTCAAATGCCGGGTCCGTGCACTAAACTGACCACCTTGTCCCGGGCTGGCACCTGCCAATTTCAGCAATCGCTGGCGCAAAAGTTCCAGCCCTTGGCCGGTTTTTACCGACAGCCAGATGACCTCATCGATCTCATTGGCCTGGGCTCCCGACTGATCGATTTTATTTCTAATCAGCGTTTGGGGCGGCGATGATTCAGGTAATGTTGGCAACGCGCTATCCCCGTCGCTATCGTCCACCATCACCAGCACGTGGTCGGCACTGTCCACCGCTGACAGAGCTCGTCGGATGCCCTCGCGCTCCACTGTGTCATCGCTGTCGCGAAGCCCAGCGGTGTCCACCAGGTGCACCGGTACGCCGTCGATGTGAATTTGCTCCCGCAACACATCCCGGGTTGTGCCGGGAATATCGGTGACGATAGCGCTGTCTCGGCCACTGAGTGCATTAAGCAAACTGGATTTTCCCGCATTGGGTGGACCCACAATGGCCAAGGTCAGTCCATCGCGCAGTGCAGCCCCATTTTTGGCCGCAATGGTCAGCGTATTCAATGACCGGGTCAGCCCAGCCAGTTTTTGGTCCAGCGCCGCCTCTCCGAGAAAATCGATTTCGTCGGTGGGAAAATCGATGGCGCCTTCAACAAATACCCGCAGCTCGGTTAAGTCTTTAAGGAGTTGGCTAACCTTGTCGGAAAACTCGCCTGCCAACGATCGGGTCGCGGCCCGAGCGGCGGATTCGGTGGAGGCATTGATTAGATCGGAGATGGCCTCGGCCTGGGCGAGATCCAGTTTGTTATTAAGAAACGCCCGTTGACTGAATACCCCTGGGCCAGCGGGGCGCACGCCCAATGCTAAAACCCGCTGCAGCAGCATCTGCATCACCACAGGCCCACCATGGCCCTGCAATTCCAGCACGTGTTCGCCAGTGAACGAGTGGGGCGCTGTGAAGTAAAGAACAACGGCGTGGTCTAGGACCTCACCATCGCTATCGATGACAGGCAAATAACGGGCCTGGTTCGGCGCTAATTGCTGGCCTATCAGATCCCGCTGCAAATCCAGCGCCGCGGGCCCGGAGATTCTGATGATACCGATGCCCGCCGCTCCAGGAGCGGTGGCGATCGCGGCAATGCTGTCGCCGTCAGGCAAGGTCAGCCGCTGGCCTCAACCCGTTTGGTAATGAACCATTGTTGGGCTAGGGACAAAACCGCGTTGACGGTCCAGTACAGCACCAGGCCTGCCTGGAAAAAGGCAAACATGACCGAAAACACAATGGGCATAGCGAGAAAGATTTTCTGCTGGATTGGATCTGCCGCTGGGTTCGGTGACAGCTTGGTGGTCATGAACATGGCAGCGCCGTTGATCACGGGCAGAATGAAATAGGGATCCGGCGAGCTTAGGTCGGAAATCCACAGCATGAAATCTGCCTGGCGCAGCTCAACACTCTCCAGCAACACCCAGTAGAGGGCAAAAAACACCGGAATCTGAACCAAAATAGGTAAGCAACCGCCTAAGGGGTTAACCTTTTCCTTCTTGTAGATTTCCATCATGGCGACGTTGAACTTTTGCTTATCGTCGCCAAAGCGCTCTTTGAGCTGTTGAATGCGCGGCTGCAACTTACGCATTTTAGCGGTGCTGCGATATTGCGCTTCAGACAGCTTGTAGAACATGGCTTTCACCAACACCGTCAGCAACACAATCGCCCAGCCCCAGTTGCCGGTCAGGGAATGAATCTTATCCAGCAGCCAAAACAGTATTTTCGAAAACGGGGTAAAGATGCCGTAGTCCACGGTCAACACCAAACCGTCCGCTAACGGTTCGATTTGATCATGTAGCTTGGGACCGACAAACAGCGTGGTAGGGAAATACCCCACGTCACCCGCGGCCACCCGGGTCACGGGATTCACCGTTCGTACGCGGTAGCGGTTGGCGCTAACCGATTGAGCTTCAAGCTTGGTGGATTGCTCTGCGGGCGGCACCCAGGCGGTGAGGAAATAATGCTGCACCATAGCCGCCCAAGCCGACTGACCCTCGCGGGATTCCATGGAATCGTCCAGATCTTCGAAATCAAATTTTTCGTATTTGTTGCCCTCGGTGTAAAGACCGGCGCCAAGGAAACTGTATCTTTCTGGATTGCTAAATGC
>CAZLJY010000179.1:0-9823 GCA_964559945.1 uncultured Gammaproteobacteria bacterium
GTCTTAACCAGTTATTTAACGCTGGATCAGGAATTTTTGTTGGACTTTTTTGAAGGGCCGTTCCAGTCCGGCGGTTTTACCATCGCCAATGAAGGTGCCCACGATCAGTTCACCCAGGAAATCAAGATCTCGGGTACCACCGCCGGTGGAGACATCGACTACGTCGCCGGTCTTTTCTATTTTGACGAAGACAATGAAACCGACTTCGCCCAGATCTTCAATTTGGGTGCCATTGGTCTATTCCTACCGGGTGGGTTTCCGCTGATCCAGTACGACCGGATTTTGGACAACACCACGGAATCCTGGGCCGTTTACGGCCAGTGGGATTGGCGCTTCAGAGACGATTGGACGCTGACCGTTGGCGCGCGATTCACCGAGGAAGATAAGGATTTTGGTTTGCGGGACAACGGCAATCCAGCCTCTGGTGCCATCATCAGTAACGCCGATCTTTTGGCGGTGGGAGTTCCGTTGGAACAGAACGAATCTCAGTTCACCCCGCGCATCGCCATTGAAAATCAGATCAATGATGACTTCATGTGGTATGGCTCAATCACCACGGGATTTAAATCCGGTGGCTGGAATGCCCGTGGCACGGGTGCTGAGTCGCTGCAGCCATTTAGCGCTGAGGAGGTCACTAACTATGAGCTTGGCCTGCGTTCGGAGTGGATGAACAACAGTCTGCGATTCAACCTCACCGGCTTCCTCACCGACATCGAAGATTTTCAGCTGCCATCGGCCTTTGTTAACAGCACCGGCGCCATCGAGTTCATTACCCGAAACTTTGCTGACCTTGATACCCAAGGGCTGGAAGCGGAGCTGCTGTGGCTACCTACTGAAAACCTGACCTTGTTTGCCAATCTTGGTTTGCTGGATTCGGAATACAGCAACCTCAACCAGGTGATCTTGGATCAGCAGGAAAACTGCCGCACTAACGGCGCTCAGTGCGCCCAGGGCATTGTTGACCCCCAGGGTGATATTGCTGAACCGGTGCGCGCGCCGGAACATCAATTGGCCATTGGCGGTTGGTACGATTTTGCCATTGGCAATTCAATGACCTTAACGCCGAGCATCAATGTCACCGACTACGGTGACCACAGCATCGGAACCTCCGGCCAAGACTTTGACTTGGTGGACGGTTACACGGTGCTAAACGCCAGTCTGACCCTCGCCAACGAGCCTGGGAACTGGCAGCTTAGTGTTGAGTGTGACAACTGCACCGACAGACTGCAGGCGGTCTCTGACTTAGCGGGGTTTATCTACCTGAGTGATCCTAAAACCTGGCAGTTGTCGTTCCGAAAGAGTTTCTAGGCTCCTGGCCTCTGCCTTAACAGCGGCAGATGCAGTAACACCAAACCCCCGCCCAGGCGGGGGTTTTTTATTGCGTTGTTGAATGTTGCTTGCCAACACCGGTCAAACTCTTAGTAACCATTAGCTGCACGCGCTAAACAGTGTTATCAATGAGCGATGAGCGCACGCCTATGAGCATCATCATCGCTGTGGGGTTTTGCCCCATCACAGACTAGGCATATGAGTTATTGTGACGCCATCAACGCAATGCGGAGCGAATGATGACGAGATTGCCGGCAGTGGAGATGGCCAGTTTGGATGAGGAAACCCTCGCTGGCCTGAAGGCGGGAGAACAATTACTAGGGTTTACCCCCAACGACGGTCTACTGATGGCCCACAACCGTCCATTGATGCAGTCCTTTCTGCAGCTGGTGCAGACAATCTATGCACCCGGTGAGGTCAGTCCTGAACTAAAGCGATTGGTGGGTCTGGTCACCAGCAATGCCGCTGGCTGTGTTTATTGCCAAGCCCACACCAGTTTTTCCGCTCACCGTTTAGGCATCAGCGAGGAGAAATTGCGTGAGGTGTGGACGTTTACCGAAAGTCCTCTTTTTAGCGAAGCGGAGCGTGCAGCGCTGACAGTGGCGATGAAAGGCGGTCAGTCTCCTAACGGTGTTACAGATGCGGATTTTGCGGCCCTGGGTGAACACTTTTCGGTGGCCGCGCAGATCGAAATCGTCGCAGTAATTTCTATGTTTGGTTTTCTTAACCGCTGGAACAGCACGCTAAATACTGAGCTTGAGGCGGCGCCGGCTGCACTAATGCATACGCTTCAGCAATCGCCCTGAATCATTCCGGTTCTTCGACCGGGTCATCCAGCACCTCGAAGTCTTTGTACTCAACTCGGGTGACAATATCGAACAGTGACTGTTCAAAGGTATTGATATACGCCAAGTATTGATCGCCGCGCCCGGCAAATCGACCGCCGGGTGTGGTGATCCTGACCGCGCTGGCTAATGAGCCGGTGCGAGACCCGGTCAGTTCCCGTTTTTGTTTGCGAACCCAGCGGGCCCGTTTTTCTAAAGCTTGAAAGTCGCCGTACTCTTCTTTTAGCTCCCGGGCTAAATCCAGTGCGGCAGATTTCTCCTCAGCACCTAGTAGGCCCATAATCTCCCGCCGGGTTTTGCGAAACCGACCATCACCACGTTCATCGGCTAACAAAGCCCAGGCCCCGCCGCGTATTCGATCAACTTCAACACCAATCCCGGCAAAGTGCATCAACGCCAGATTAAATTGGGCCTCCTTGTTACCCCAGCGAGCAGCGAGCAGGAATTGCTCCATCGCGTGGGTATTGAAACCATCCTTATAGGACCTAACAGCCGCCTCGTAATGCACCACATCGGGATAGTTTTGGACGTTGGCTAATGTTCGATCGCCTAGGTCATTCTGAGCCGATACGCTAATGCAGATCAGTGCGCCCAGCAGTAAACAGAGGAGGTTTTTATTGGATCCCATGATGTTGGTCCGAAGGGTTATTCGTTTTCTTGAGTCCAATGTGCCAGTTGCCAGGGAAATTGTCCTGTGCCGACGGTAATTGGCATGGGGCGAAGTTTTGGGTCGCGCGATTGGCCCCTAGGGAACTTCAACGCCAATGGGGTGATGGATGAAAAGTAGTGAAAGATGGGTAAGACGCCGCCAGCAGTGACTGCCGGCGGCGACAGCGAGATTACCCGCTTAGGCGTTAATTTTCAGAGCCATCTTCGATCGTGACCACCTTTTTCTTGATGATGATGACCTCATTTTCTCCATCGTGTTCCGCGTCCAAATCAATATCGACGCCCTCGACATGTTGGTCAATCAGCGCCTGCAGTTCTTCCCTGGACAGAGAGTCGTCATGGGTGCCTATCACCATCACATCGGCGGTGCTGTTGCTGCTAACGCGCACCTGGTCGCCATCTTTATCAATCCAGACATTTGATCCGTCCAGTAAAGATTCAGAATCTGAAAGAAAAATGTGCTTTCCGTGCAGGGCCTCCGAATGGGCACTCACGTCGGGGATTTTTACGTCAATCACCCGCCCGTTCACCTCAAGCTCCAGGCCATCATCAAAGCGGGTGGCCAGCACTTCATTGCCGCTGTCGGTGGTGAAAACCTCCGATTCACCCACTGCCAGGTTTTCGATGGTGACCGATTCAGAAATGCCGTCATCGGTGCTGACCTTAATCTTCAGTGTCTCGCGTACCTCGGCAAACGCCATACTTGCGCTGAGCGCCAGCGCCATCAGTCCTGATACTCCCAGAACCGGATTTAACGAAGGAAATAAATTCATGGTGTCACTCCTGTTAGGTTGTGACGAGGGTTTTGCAACCCTTGTGCCAAAACGCCAATAGTGTCCTTTAACCCGCAGCGCCGCCGGCTTGCGGGCACCGTTAGACCGCGTTTGGGGTCAAGTTTTGTCCCCAAATGAGCGCTAGTTTCCCCATATGAGGACATTGCTACGTTGGCGCTATTGGTCATCGTCAGTTCGTCCATGTTTATTCAATCGATAGAGGAAGGCCTTGTAGCTCATCCCCAACAGTTTTGCGGCTTTAGTGCGATTGCCCCCGGTTCTCTCCAGTGCTTGGCTCAAGGCCAAGGATTCCAGTTGCTCCCAGTCGATACCCTCGGGTGGCAGCACAAACTGGCCCGTCTGGTGGCTAGGGTCGGTCATTGATTGTGGGAGGTCTTCGCTGGAGATGCCAGCGTCGTCGGCGAGCAGAATGAGTCGTTCCACCACGTTGCCCAACTCGCGCACATTGCCTGGCCAATGATAGTCCATCAGGTGCCGGCGCACGGCGGCCGGTATTGGGGTTGCTGGCAGTTGATGCTGGCGCGCGGTGCGGGTGACAAAATGGTCTATCAGTGCGGGTATATCCTCCCGCCGTTCTCGCAGTGCTGGCATATGAATTGGCACCACATTAAGCCGATAGTACAAGTCTTCACGAAAGTGCCCGGTTGCCACTTCTTGGGCCAGGTCCTTGTTGGTGGCCGCGATGATCCGCACATCGGTATGGATCTCTGAATTGCCACCGACCCGGGTTACCCGTCCTTCCTGCAGCGCGCGCAATAATTTGGGCTGAATGGTGACCGGCAGCTCGCCAACCTCATCCAGAAATAAGGTGCCTCCGTGGGCGGCTTCAAATTTACCTTGCCGACGTTGATGGGCGCCGGTGTATGCACCTTTTTCTGCGCCTAGAAATTCCGCTTCCATTAAGCCTTCCGGTATCGCGCCGCAGTTCACCGCTATAAAGGGTGCGTTACAGCGATCCGATAGGGTATGGATGGCCCGGGCAGCAAGCTCTTTGCCTGTGCCGCTTTCCCCGCCAATCAACACCGAGGCCTGGGTGCCAGCAATTTTCTCGATGCGCCGGTAGAGCTTTTGCATATCCGGCGCTTTGCCAACAATGTCCACCAGTTGGTTGCGCTCAATAACCTCAGCGTTAAGGCGGCGGTTTTCGGCGATCAAATTGCGCGCCCGCAAGGTGCGCTCAACGGCCAGCAGCAACGCTTGGCGTTCGAAGGGTTTACTCAGGTAATCGTCAGCGCCGGCTCGGATTGCCTCCATGGCATGGGCAATACTGCCGTAGGCGGTGACCATGATAAAACTGGATTGAAGACCGCAGTCGCGCAAGCTTTGAAGGAGTGAAAGGCCGTTTCCATCTTCCAGCTTCCAGTCCGAGATCACCAGATCCGGGGCGCGTTTTTGGGCTGCGGTGAGGGCTTCGTCTTGACCAGCAGCCTGATCCACACTCAGTCCCAACTCATCCAGAATATCGGCCATCAGTTGGCGCTGGGCGGGCTCATCTTCAACCACCAGTACATGAGCTTGCCGCTGCACATTCTTGTTCATGAGACGGTTTCCACCCGGGGGTTTAGGGATAAGGTTGCCAGGGTTCCTGGTGGGGTGTCATCGGGCGTATCAGCCCACTCCAGAGTGACCTGCCCCTGGTAGTGAGACTCTGCTAGCCTGCGGGTCAGATACAGACCCATGCCTGAGCCATCGGCTTTGCTCGTTGTATGGGGTAGGAACAATCGATCAGCAACGTCCGGAGGAACGCCGCGGCCTTGGTCGCGAACACTGACCGAAGCGCCATCGCGCCAAACCTTCAAGGCGATGTTGACCTGCTGGCCAGGCTGGCTTGCTTCCACTGCGTTGACCGCCAGCGCTTGGATCATGGCGCGAATTTCACTACTGACCCCGTGGAGGTACACACTTTGCGGTGCATCAATTTTGATCCCAACCTCGCCTCCTGATTGCAGCAATTCCAACGCAACGTCGCGGATTACCGCGCGCACATCCACCCTGTCGCTAATGGCTTGGTTGGCGCTGGCCAGGGTCAGAAATCCGCGGATCTGGTCGTCAATTCGGCCTATTTGACGGCGGGCTTCTGTGGCCATATTGGCCGCATCATTGGTCTCTACCTGACCTGCCGCTAAACGGTCGATGGTCAGTCCAATACTATTGAGTGGATTGCGCAGGGAATGGGCCAGGCCGCGGCCAATTTCACCAAGCTCAGACAAATGATCCCGGTCGGCCAGACGAGCCCGGGCGGCGGCCAGTTCTTCCAAGTCTAAAGACATCTGGTTAAACGCGCCGATGGTTTCATTGATTTCCGACACGGCGCTGCCTGTAGCCACCTGCACGCCCCGCTGCCCTGCGCCAACTTCCTGGGCCGCGCTGCGCAGTTGCCGAAGCGGTCCAGCGACACGCTGGGCAATCAGCAGGGCGCCGCCTACGCCAAGAATAAACAGCGCAAACAAGCCCCAGGAAAGGCGCTGGGAATAACGCTCAAGAGCATCGGCAACGCCCGCCTTGGGGACGGAAAATTGTCGATCTAGGGTCCCGCCGGTGAGGCGCAATCCCACTTGGGATGCGTGCCGGTCCAATGATCGGGTCACCGCTTCAATTTGCAGTGCGCTGATATGCGGATGCGCGGGTTTATTGGGAAGTTTCAACAGTTGCGCCGGGAGGTTATCCACTTGGACGGCAACCCGGGTGATCTGCTGGCCTACCTGGCGGTGGCTGGCGCGCAGAACGTTTCCATCCTCGTCCTCAAGGGTGCGCTCAACGAGGACAACCACGTCGCTATCGTTGTCGGCCAACGACAGCTCTTCATCATCGATAATCTCCAGCACGGATTGACCAACCCCAAGCGCCAGGTTGTCCAATTCATTGGATAGTTCCGCTGCCAGCCAGCGGGAGCCCCAACCGCCCAAGGCCAGCATTACGCCCAGCAGCAAAGCAATCAGCAGCAGTATTCGGTTGCGTAAGTTCATGTCACCTCCACAGCAATTATTGTGCCACGGAGGTTAAGGGTTGTGCGCTGACGCCAGAGTTAGAGATTCTCTGGCACCGGGTCAGTTGGCAACGGCTCCTTGGGTCGTTGGCTTTAATGAAGCCAGCGTATTGGTCACCTGTTTGCGCTCATCAGGAGGGAAACGAATCATGACGTTGTAGTTGTTCATATCAGCATCACGCAGGTTAGAAATTCCGCTGTACTGCAGCAGCGCCTTTTCCTCAATGTCATAAACCACTTTGATGGGATCAACCAGCCAACGAATCAGCCCATTGGCAGGAGCCATGGTGAATTCCACCGCATCGACCCCCTTTAAGGAAAGTTCATCGGTTTTCTTCAAACGAAATTTAATGGTGCCTTCCTCGGAGGGCACGAGAAAATCGAACTTCAGCGTTTTGCCGCTGATCAGGGTGTCCCAATCAGTCTCAATAATCCGATCGAAGCCAGCATCCGCAACAAAGACCTTCTTTTTGACGGGTTTGGCCCGTTCTTCGCCTTCCTCAAAGCAAAACACTTCCAAACCGTCATCGGTGAAGCGCAGACCTTCTCGGTAATTTCGCCGCCGGTCTTCTAGCGTAAACAATGGGCGCCGCAGATCCTGCCGGAAATCCAGGTTTTTCTCGGCGAATACTTCACCGTCTGGATCCCGGTAGCGAATAATTTGACGGGTGGTCACCCCGTCTTCCACGGTTTGCTCGTGTTCTTCGATATAAATCAGCGCGCCCGAATCCGAGTCTTCGGCATAACCCCGCTTGGTTTTGACCACGGTTTCCGCGGCCACCTGGGTGACGCCTAGCAAGGCGGCAATTAATAACATCCATGTTTTCATAACAATCACTCTAGGTCCGAAGCCGTCAACACGCTGTCGCCGGCAGATGAACGTTAGGTCAAGGCTTTGAGGCCGATGGGCTGGTTACGTTGCCAACCACTTCCTTGGCCATTTCCTTGGTCTTTTCGTTAGCCACTGCATTTTCCTGGTTCAAACGCAGCTGTTGCAATACCGGTTCAGTGGCAACCTCAACGTTTCGCCAAATGGTAAACGATAATGCGGCCTGTTCCACTAGCATACCCAATCCGTCGTAAGCGGCACCGCCATTGTGGCCGGCCCAGGCCAAAAACGGCTGGGCGGCTTTGCCGTAACTTAAGTCATAACACCAACTATCCTCAGACAGTAGGGATGCCGGCAGCTCTGGCATTGCCTGATGGCCGGCAGCGGTGCAGTGGATAATGCCATCGAAAGCGCCTAAGCCGGCCAGATCGTCCCACCGAGCTGCCTTGGCACCCACCAGTTCCGCGAGTTGGGAGGCCCTGGCCTGGGTTCGGTTAACAATGACCAACTCCGCCAACGCCTGGCCCATCAACGGGCCGGCGATGCCGCGGGCAGCGCCGCCAGCGCCTAGCAGCAGTATTCGGGCATTTTCCAGCGGCAGCTTCAGTCGGCCGGTTAAATCTGCGATGAGCCCGGCACCGTCGGTGTTGTCGCCCACCGAACGGCCATCGTCTAACCATCGAACGGTATTGACCGCGCCGGCGGTGCGAGCTCGCTCAGTGGTTTGGTCTACCCATTCAAACACCCCTTGTTTATGGGGCAGGGTGACATTGAGGCCAGCCAGCGGCGTGTTGTTCAGAAACGTTACCAGGTCAGGCGGCGCAACATCTAACCGTTGGTAGTTAAGCCGTTGGCCGGTTTGGGTGGCAAACTGCCCATGTATCCACGGCGATAGACTGTGGCTAATGGGATGGCCAATGACCCCATACTGGTCCATCTGCGCAGCGCTGTCAGGCGTCATTCAGCCAGCGCGCGGCGCTTTTGGAAAAATAGGAGAGGATCCCGTCGGCGCCAGCGCGACGAATAGACATGAGGGATTCCAGCACCACAGCCTGTTCGTCCAGCCAGCCTTGGTTGGCCGCTGCCTTCAACATCGCATACTCGCCGCTGACTTGATACGCCATGGTCGGAACGCCGAATTCGGTCTTCACCCGCTGCACAATATCCAGGTAGGCCAGGGCCGGTTTAACCATCACCATGTCCGCACCTTCCTCAAGGTCCAAGGCGACTTCGCGCAGGGCCTCATCGGTGTTGGCGGGATCCATTTGGTAGGTGAACTTGTCAGCCCCCGCGAGGTTATCCGCGGACCCAACGGCGTCGCGAAAGGGGCCGTAAAACGCCGATGCGTATTTCGCTGAGTAAGCCAGGATCTTGGTGTTTCGAAATCCGCTGTTTTCCAGCCCCCGACGAATGGCGCCGATGCGACCGTCCATCATATCGGAGGGAGCCACTACGTCAGCTCCGGCAACAGCGTGGGACAATGCCTGTTTCACCAGCACCTCAACGGTGGCATCGTTGGTCACGTAACCGGTGTCATCTAGCAAGCCGTCTTGGCCATGGGTGGTGAAGGGGTCCAGTGCCACATCGGTCATCACACCCAGTTCCGGTTGGGCGTCTTTCAAGGCTCTGACAGCCCGCTGTGCAAGACCCTCGGGATCATACGCTGCCCGTGCGTCTAGGGATTTGGCGTTTGGAGCGGTCACCGGAAACACCGCTACTGCCGGTATGCCTAGAGCCACGATTTCTGTCGCTTCTGCGGCTAACAAGTCCACACTTAAACGCTCGATGCCAGGCATCGAGGGCACGGGTTCTCGTTGCGACTGACCTTCACAGATAAACATCGGATAAATCAGATTATCTGGGCTGAGATGGGTCTCGCGCATTAAGCGCCGGGAGAACGAGTTACGGCGCATGCGCCGCATGCGGGTGGCTGGGAACGGCATGTCGGGACTTTACCATTGCTTGCTGGACTGTCAAAGCGGCGGTACGATGATGAGTCCGGGCTCGGGAAGTGCCCGTATTTCATTGATTTCATTCGGGGGAATGGTGTCTCAGGGCGTACTCGTAATCGAGCCGTCGTCAACGCTGTCCAATTTGCTGGTGCGCACTTTGAGCGCCGGAAATTACAGCCTGACAACGGTAATTCGTGACTTTGAAGAAGCGTTAACCCTTCTTCGCACAGCTGTGGGCCAACGGCGACCCTACGACGCCATTGTGCTTGGGGTGCCGCCGCGCGTGGCAAATCCCATCAAACCCTTGCTTAAGTACCTTCAGACAGAGCCTGCCAGCGAGATCCCGTTTGTGTTGGTCATTCATGACAAACACGTCGTATTGGAACGCTGGGCGGATAACCGAGGCCACAGTGCCATTG
>CAZLJY010000180.1:0-9802 GCA_964559945.1 uncultured Gammaproteobacteria bacterium
GTGTCGTTGCAGGGAGTTGTTGCACCGATTTCCTGTTTACTCGGGGCTACTATGATGCCAACCTTCGAACCTCCTCTGCGGCAGCCCTGCTAAGCCTGCCCTGGCTACTGGCGGCAGTGCTGGTGGATAACCCGGATCTGGCGATCTGGCTGCTGGCACCCGGCATGTTTTTCGGCACGATGCCCTTTGGCGCGGGCCCTGCCGCCATTCCCGCAATCTCGCCGCCCTTCTTTCGCGCCCAGTTGGTGGCGGTGTATTTGTTGGTGGCCAATTTGTTGGGTCAAGCGGGTGGGCCGTGGGTGGTGGCGATGCTCACCGACAATGTGTTCGAAAGACCTGAGGCCATCGGCAGCTCCCTGGCCATTGCCGTCACCACATTGTTGCTGCTTGGGTCAGCGTTAGCCGCTTTTGGCTGTCGTCCGTTACGGGAACGACTGATGCCGCGAGAGACTCCCGATGGCGCGTGAACCTATTGGCGCACCGTCAGCCCTGCAACGTTTCCAGTAAGCCCACCAGTTCCTGGTTATAACGCTCGGTCACCGTCATTGGGCAAAAGTGCCCGCCTTCCGGCAAGACAACCTGGGTTGCTCCCGGGATCAATTCGGCTAGCTCGTTGGACATGTCCACCGATGTCAGGGAATCGTCTCGGGCTGAAATGACCCCGGTAGGCGCACTGATTTCTTTCAGTCGAAAACGCAAATCGTGGGTCATCACTGCGTTAAGCCGGGCCAACTCGATATCCAATCCGGGAAAAGTTTCAATACGCTGCTTAAGATAATCGTCCATCCCCGGATAGGTGGGTGAAATCGACCAAGCGGGACAGGCAAGCAGACTGCCCACCATCATGTAGTGGCGCACCCCGCAGTTGACCAAGATATCCCGACGCACCCGGAAGGTATCCACAAACAACTGGGTAGGCCCACCCCAACTGGCGCTGAGTACCAGCGTCTTTACCCGGTCCGGGTAACGTACGCCCAAGTGCTGACCGATAGCGCCGCCGGTGGAATGTCCAACGATGTGGGCTGAGCTAATCCCCATGGCGTCCATCAACTTGACCACGTCATCTGCCATTTCTTGGGAACTGCTGACCACCGGCGCCGGTGCGCTGTTGCCCACCCCACGATGGTCATGCAGGATCACTTGGTAATGTTCTGCCAGCAACGCCACCTGCTTGTGCCAAAACGCGCCTTTACCACCCAGGCCGGCAATCAGTAGCATCGGCTCACCACTACCGTGAGTCTCGGTATATATTTCTGCCTCGCCGATATCAATCATTGCCGTTTCCATGGGGCACTCTCCGTTGAATTTTCGCTCAGGGTGAACCGACGGACGGCGACTGGCCAATACATAATGATGGCCCAGCCATACAGCGAACGCATAGATCGCCAGTAAGGCGCTTGTATGCATTGGGCTTATGCCAAGCCATGACATATGAATTGGTCTAACGGTTCGCCGGTGGCTACATTAGATACCAAGACCAACCGGATCGGAAAAAACCCATGAGATCAGCGCCAGAGGCCAGCCGCCCCATTACGGATGAGGAAATCGCTACTTACGAGCGCGACGGAGTCGTGTGCTTGCGCCAGGTCTATGACCCCCTATGGGCTGAGCAACTGCTGCCAGTGGCGCGGCGAATCACCATCGATAAAGAAGATGTTGGGTTGCTGCCTAGCTATCCGGGCCGTTATATGTCGCGGCGTATTCCTGAGTTTCGGGATTTCGTTTTCAATTCACCGGTCGCTGAGGCCGCTGCGCGGGTCATGCAATCATCTTATGCCCGGTTTTTCTTCGACGAGATTTTCGCCAAAGGACCTCAGTCCAATGAAGCGACCATCTGGCACAACGACCGAATGGGCTGGCCAACCTCGGGGGTCATGGTTCCCTCTATCTGGATCCCATTAACACCAGTGGCTAAAGAAAATTGCCTTGAATGCATTCTCGGCACCCAGCACGAAGATGTTCCTTACTGGCTATTTTCGCCCAATGGTCGCCAAATGATTCGGCCGGACGATCGGCCGTTGCACCCGGATGGTGAGGCTCGTCGGAGCGATCCTAACTTCCAGTTCAAGCAGTGGGAGATGGAGCCTGGCGATATCCTGCTGGTTCATCCCTGGACCCTGCACTACTCCCACGGAAACACCGCCGACGACTGGCGCATTGCGCTGTCAGTGCGCGTGTTTGGCGATGACATTCGCTGGAAGCCGCGCCCCGATTGCTTAAGTCTTGCTGGCGTGAGTGTTGACGAGATGATTGTGGGTGAGGTCCCTGCCGGCCCGTGCATTCCACTGCTTTGGTCTGAAGACGGCGCCCGGGATGGTGATGCCAATTTCCCTCGGGGCTTTGCCACCTCCTGGTCAGCTGAGCGTCGAGGCGACGTGAACGAATACGAAGAGTTCAAACGGCTGCGCCAACAGCAGGGATCCAAGGTCGCCGCCGGATGAGCCCGGAAGACAAAGCCAAAGCCGCGGCCCAACAGGTCGCTGACATCGGCATGCCAGCGGAGGGTACCGAACCATCATTCCTGCCCCATCCGGTGATGGACGCCATGCTGGAGGCCATCATTGCCCTGGGTGGAGAGCTCTGGATTGAGCGAGATCGACGGCGCACCCTGGAAGCGCTAATGGAATCCAAGGGGCTGTTGAGCTCAAGTGAAGTGGAGCACTTTGAACTCAGCGAACAACAACGCAAAGACCGCGACGAGGCCCTGGCGGATCTGACCCGTCGGGTGTTTGATCCGCTGAAAAAAATCGGCAACGGCGGCGACGCTTAAACCTTCTAATTTTGCCAAATGGGCAAACCTGCTGCGTTACTGAGGGGCGGGAACGCCCTCAACTTCCAGCGAAATCGTCGACCGGATTTCCTCTGCCAGAGCAGCGGCCACCGGCCGATGGAAGGCCTCTTTGCGGGTAATGAGTCCGGCGCTACGTATCAGCGGTGTGCCCGGTACGTCCAACCGAACCACTGAACCTTCAGCCATTTCCTGCTTGAATAGATGATCGGGTATTAGCCCAACAAAATCCCCCGCTTTGACCAACGATTTAATCAAGGTTAAGGAGTTTGCCTGCAGCGCAGGCCTCGGTGCTGCAAGACCGGCGGAGATAAATAGCGAATCCAGCACGTCCAGTGCATGGGGCTGGTCCACCGATGCCCAGCGGGCATCACGCAACGCTTCCAGCGCCGGGCTGGCGGTTTTTGCCAGCGGGTGACTGGCGGCGGCAAACATACTGGTTTTTGTCTGCACTAAGGGCTCAAATTCCATTGAATCGGGTAACGCCAGCAAAGGGAAATTACTGAACGCCAACTCGATTTGGCCCAGATCCAAGGCATTCACCAAGTCTTCAAAATAGCCTAAGCGAAGGTGCACGCGAATTTTCGGATGGTTGGTGCAGAAATGCCCAATCATGTCGTCGATAATTCGGGTGGCAAACAGTGCACCCACCCCTAAGGCGACGGTGCCTGCCAGCTCACCCAAGGGCTGTAAGGCATCCCGGCGAGCCCGCGCGCACTCAGCCAAAATCGATTTGGCGTGATGATAAAGACGCTCACCGGCTGCCGTCGGCGTTGCGCCGCGGGCATGGCGTTCAAAAAGCTCCACGCCTAACTGATCTTCTAGGGTTTTCATGCTGCGGGTCAGCGCCGGCTGACTTAAAGGAATCGCTTCAGCAGCTTTGGATAAATTGCGCTGTTCGAAGACGGCAACAAAGTGCTTGAGTTGACGAATGTCCAATGGGCGCTGTCCTTTTCGACTGGAAACTAAACCTGCAAACCACTCAGCGGCCGCGGACCACCATCCGCACCGGGTATGGATGCATACGCCCCATCAATTGGTTGATGGGCAGCGCATCTAGTACGATTTGTACCACCGGCCCAAGTACAGGAAAGCCTACCATGGAACGTAACAGCGTTGGCAAGTCGCCCCGTCAGCCGAGACTGGAAGACGATAGCTATGCAGATTATCTGACCCAGGTGCGCAATTTTGCCATCAAGGAGTGGTTTCCTGGAGTGGCCGGGCAAGTAGTCACCGGGGCTGAAGCTGCCAACCTGCCGATCATCGCCAGCACCGATGAGTATGCAGATCTTAAGCCGGTGGTCGACGCTCTGCCCGCGGTCAACAGTTGGAAACGGTTTATGCGCTCCCAGCAGCGCATGACCTGGGCTAAGTCCCTTGAGAGCTACAACAAAAATCGGGCCCATTGGATCACCCAGTTAGACCAGGCCGAGGCCAGCAACCCGGGCAAACTACACCGAGATGAAAACCTTAAGGTGCCCGAATCCGCTTGCCAGGATATTCATCTTCAGCCCGGCGGCTACTGTCGCGACGAGTTAGCCGGTTTCGTTTTTCATCACGGCACCAATGTCTTTTACCAAGGTGATAACAACAACGACGAATTAAACGAGCTGTATGCCGACCTGCTCCGCCCGCCCGAATCCGGATCGTTAAGCAAAGTGCTGGACTTGGGCTGCTCCATTGGCCAGTGCACCACCGCCCTCAAAGAGAAAAACCCCGATGCCGAAGTGTGGGGGTTGGATATTGGCCTGCCGTTATTGCGTTACGCACACCTAAGAGCCACCGACCTTGGAAGCGACGTTCATTTCCAACACGCACTGGCTGAAAATGCCCCATTTGACGACGGCAGCTTTGACGCTGTGTTTGCCTACATACTGTTTCATGAGGTGCCCGAATACAGTTTTCAGGACATTGTGGCTGAGGTCCACCGCCTACTTCGACCTGGCGGCACCTTTACCGTGATTGATGCGCCCAACGGCAATGCGCTGCCAGCGCCTAACCGAATGTGGCTGGCCTTCGATGCCCAATACAACTGCGAACCTTACTCACCAGCTTTTGTCGCCAGTGATTTTGCTTCCATCCTTACCCAGGCCGGTTTTGAGGGCCTTGAGCAAGGCTCCACACCCACCTTCCTGTCCATGACAACCGCCGTTAAGCCGGCCTGAAAGGTTAATGAACAGCAACGCCGGTATTGCCGGCGAGACCGTTTCAACCCTTGATCGGGCCATCGCAGACGATCTCGTTGCTTGTCTAGACTCACCGGCAGATCTGGACCAGACCGAGGCGGCGCGGCGCCTAGCCTCCCAGGATGTATACCGGGCTGGCGAACTGGCCCTGGCAGTGGTCAAGCCCACCAGCACCGAGCAACTGTCAGCGTTAATGAAGGCCGCCAGCAAGCACCGGCTAACCGTGTATATTCGCGGCGCCGGTATGTCCTACTCCGATGCTTTTGTGCCCGAACTGGCCGATGCACTGATCATCGAAATGACTGCCATGAACAAGATTCGGGAAATCAACGCCACCGATCTTTACGCAACGGTAGAAGCCGGGTGCACTTGGGAAGCACTCCAGCAAGCGCTTGCGCCCCATGGTCTGCGGAGCATTTTTTGGGGCCCTATGTCGGGCAAATTGTCGACCGTGGCTGGGGCCATGACCCAGGGCTCTCTAACCTTTGGATCCGGTCGAAATGGGCCAGCCAGCAACGCAGCATTGGGCATTGAAGCGGTCACTGCTAGCGGCGAAATTTTAGTCACTGGCTCCGCCGGACAACCGGGACACTCGGCATTTTTTCGAGAATACGGTCCAGACCTAACCGGTCTTTTGTGCAACGATGCCGGGGCGTTTGGGATCAAAACCGCGGTCACTCTAAGACTCGAACCCCTGCCCGCTGAAGGCCAGGGCCTATCGTTTTCCTTCACATCCTTTGAAAATGTGGTTGAGGCCATCCGCCGAGTGTCACGATGTAAACTGGCAACGGAGGTCTTTGGCGCTGAGACCGCGTTGGTAAAACGGGTAGCCGGGCCGCCTGACCTGAAATCCGACCTGGGCCAACTGGCGACTCTTTTTCGCGCCGCAGAAAATCCAATTAAGGGCCTGAAGAGCATCATCAACGTGGCCTTAAACGGTCGACGCTTTATGAACGAGTCTCAATATCTGGCGAACTTTCTGACCGAAGGGGCCAACAAGGCTGAACTTAAGCTAATGGCCAGGCGCATTCGCCAAGAAATCGGCGAACTGGGCGTTGAGACCGCCAATACGGTGGCTGAGTTTACCCGCGCCGTGCCCTTCCCCGACCCGATGGTTGTCGGCCCGCAAAATTTCAGATTACTGCCTCTGCACGGCGTTATTCCTTATTCTGGCGCGGTGGCGTTGCACCAGGCCTACAGTGCCTACCTTAAGTCCATTGCAGACCGGTGCCAATCACATGGAGTGGAGATCTACATCGTTTATACCGTGTCCGGGCCGGCAGGGTTTCTTTACGAATGCGTGATTTATTGGCCTGATGAACTGGCCGAACTGCACCGCGCTGTGACCCACGAGGAAATATTGTCATCGGTTCCAACCGCCAAACCCAATCCCGAAGGACGCGCGCTGGTGGAAGAAATTCGCCTAGCAACCATTGAGCTGTTTCATCAGCACGGCTGCATTCATTTTCAAATTGGCCGGGCCTATCCCTTCGCCCGTGATCGTAACGACGCAGCCCTTAAGCTCCTGCGAGATCTGCGCCGCAGCGTAGACCCCCAGGACTCCATCAATCCAAAGGCATTAGGGCTATGACCCCACACACCCAAGAGGTTGCCATCATAGGCGGGGGTATCGGCGGCTTGAGCGTGGCCCTGGGTCTTGCTCGCAGCGGGGTAAAACCCACTGTCTATGAACAAGCGCCAGTCCACAGCGAAGTGGGCGCCGGTATTTCCTTGGCCCCGAACGCGATGAAGGGCCTGCGCTTTCTGGGCGTTGAATCCGCCATCACTGAGCTGGCCGATGAGCCGATGGAGCAGTACACCAGGCACTACATCAGCGGCGAGCCCCTAGTCACCATTGACCGGCACAACACCGCCAGCCAATTCGGTGCTAGCTACCTGCAGATGCACCGGGCCGATCTTCAAACCGTCCTGCTCGACGCGCTTAACCAGCTGGCGCCAGGATGCATCAAACTAAACCACCGCCTGAACGGTATCGAGCAACACAGCGACGGCGCGACGCTGAATTTTGCTGACGGCCAATCCATCGACACCTCACTGGTGGTGGCCGCCGATGGTCTGCGTTCGGTTACCCGGGAAGCGATCTTCGGCGAGCTTGGGGCAAATTATTCGGGCATCGTCGCCTGGCGCGGATTGATACCCACCGAGGCCTTAGGCGGGGCGAGCTTGCTACCGTACTCCAACGTTTTTGTTGGCCCGGATCGAATCTTTGTTCGTTATCCGGTGCGTAACGGCCAAATCCAAAACTGCGTGGCATTCACCCGTGAGCCTCAATGGCAATCGGAAGGTTGGATGGAAAAAGGCAGTCTTGAGGAGCTGCGCAGCCATTTCGGCGACTTCCACGACGACGTACAAACCGTCCTTCAAGCCTTTGTTAGCGACGAGTGTTATCGCTGGGGTTTGTTTGAGCGAGAACCCCTGCCCCACTGGGTCAAAGGCCGGGTGGTTGCCCTGGGTGATGCTGCCCATCCCATGTTGCCCTGGTTCGGATTGGGTGCGGCGTGCGCCATTGAAGATGCGGTAGTTCTGGCCCGGACCATTACCGAAATCTCCCCGCTCAGCGAATCACTGAAACGCTATGAAAATGCTCGTTATGAACGGGTCACCCAAATCCATCGGGAATCCATGGCCGGCGGTGAACGCTTACTGACCGCGCACAAAACCCTGTTCAAAGCCGAGCCCGTCAAAACCGAAGACACCCTTGGCATGACCGAATATGACTCCGGCACCGTCACCCTATAAAAATGACCGCGGCAGATTTAGCACAGCCCCAACAACCGCTGTTTCCCTATCAGCCTAGACCCGGAGTGACCTCCCGCAGGCAGCGGGCAGCCTAGACCCTTTGAAGGAAATAAAGCGGACCGCAGGGAGCCATTCCTTCAAAGGGTCTAGGCTGCCCGCTGGCGTCCCGACACCCCATAACTACCCGCTGTTGAAAAAAGCCAGCCAAGGTTTTTTCGACAACGACAAATGTCATTTTCCGTTCGATCACAGTTAGGATGACTGGCAGTCAATGAAAATGTCGACACATCCATGTGCCGAGCCCAGAGACGTCAAAATCCGATTTTTTCAACAGGCTGTCTAGATAGAAAAACCACCAGCGCTGGCGACCTCAATTCTCGTTAAACCAACGCTGCAACACCCCACCCTCATCCTCGGGACTGGCCGACAGCAAATCAACAATCTGCACATTGCTGCATTCAGCCGCCACCAGAGTCGTTGCATCCTTCAGTGGGTCATCCTCATGGGTTAGCAGACAAACCGGCACACTGACCGTCGCCAAACGCTCCAGCAGCCCATGGCGAAATACCGCGTGATAGGTCTTGTGATAATGGGTCAAGTTTTTCAGCAAGCCCACTGCCAAGGTATGTAAGAACTCTGGATCAAGATGACCGCCAAAGCGAATATGCTGAGCGTTCTTGCGAAAGTGCGGATAAAAAATCATCTGATCGCGCACGTAGTGAAAGGCCCAATTAAATTGTCCACCAATATCGTCTGGCACTTGAGGCGGCGCATAGTGGGCGAGAAACTCTGCCTGTTCCTGAGCTGACAAGACGGCAACGCCATGCATGGCCAGATGGCGGACCCGCTGGGGCGATAACAATGCTAGCTCCACTCCGATATGGGAGCCTGTGTGGGTGCCGTAGACATCGCACTGCTCAATGGCCAATGCGCCTAGGAACCGATCCATGGAATCTGCGTAATCCGCCACCGTTGGCGAGTTTTGGGATGGCGGTGCAGAATCGCCGTTTCCCAGGGTATCTGGCGCAATTACCCGTCGGCTTTGTCCCAGGACCTCCATTAGCGGCTCTAAAAAGGCGGAACTGGCGGGGGATGCATGCATCATCAGTAGCGGCAGGCCGCTGTGGCTGTGGCCGGCTTCTCGGTAGTGAACCAGCCCTTCATCAAGCCGTACAAAATGTCGATTGACGGTCATTTTTCGTGTTTTCCGATGGCGTATGGCCTCATCTTAAGAGCAAACAGTCAGCCGGCGCATGAATTTCATGCATGGGACCATCCGAAATATTCGTTTGTCATTGCATCCACACAGCGTTAAAACAGCCTAGTAGTCTGCCCGCGCCAGGACCTAAACGTGAATCGATTCAACCCGTTGTTCCAGAAAAGCGACGATACCGACCCCGAAGAGACCCAGGATTGGCTGGATTCCCTTGCGTCGGTCATCTGCAATGCCGGTCCCGAACGGGCCCGTTACCTGATGGGTACGCTGGATGCCTACGCTCGGGACCAGGGGATCAGCGGCCCACCATCGCGCTATTCAGCGTATCTGAACTCCATCGACTTAACTGAACAGCCACCCTACCCCGGCGACCTGGCCATCGAAGAGCGGCTCACTGCGATGATGCGCTGGAATGCCCTATGTATGGTGAGCCGAGCCAACAAAGCCCATCCGGAGCTGGGCGGTCATATCGCCACCTATGCCTCCGCAGCAGAAATTTTCGAAACCGGCTTTAACCATTTTTTCAAAGGCCCAGAGGGCAACAGCGGCGGCGATCTGATTTACTACCAACCGCACTCCTCGCCAGGTATCTATGCGCGCTCCTTCGTTGAGCGTCGTTTCGACGAAGAAACACTGAGCAGTTTCCGGCGGGAAGCGGGCGGCGCGGGTTTAAGTGCCTACCCCCATCCCTGGTTAATGCCTGATTACTGGCAGTTCCCCACCGGCTCCATGGGCATCGGACCGTTGGCCGCGATCTACCAAGCCCGCTTTATGCGTTACCTGCATGCCCGGGGTTTGGCCGATACCGCGGGACGCCATGTGTGGGGGGTATTTGGTGACGGCGAGATGGAC
>CAZLJY010000181.1:0-9669 GCA_964559945.1 uncultured Gammaproteobacteria bacterium
AGTCACTCGAATGCGTTGGGCACCGCTGAAAAATCTGCTGATTCGGATGGCCATCAAAGGGTTCGGCATTGACATGTCACAGGCCGCAGAGCAATCACTGTCAGCATACCCATCGTTTAATGCATTTTTTACGCGCCCGCTGCGTGAAGGTGTCCGACCAAAAGGCGGTGCTGACACCCTGCTGTGCCCTGCAGACGGCGCGGTCAGTCAGCTGGGGGACATTCGTGATGGCCGTATCATCCAAGCCAAAGGTCACCAGTTCAGCGTTGAAGAATTTGTAACGCCAAGACTGCGTGACATGGGCGCATTTGACCACGGAAGCTTCATCACCATCTATCTGTCGCCAAAAGACTATCACCGTGTGCATATGCCATGGACTGGCACATTGGCCCAATCGATCTATGTGCCAGGCAAACTTTTTTCTGTTTCACCCACCACAACCGCAGCGATACCGAGATTATTTGCACGCAACGAGCGGCTCATCTCGCTGTTTGACTGCGACTTTGGCCCCATGGTGGTGGCCTTAGTCGGGGCGGTTTGCGTGTCGTCCATGGACACCGTTTGGGAGGGCACTATCGCCCCGGCGGATGTGATCAGGCCTCAACCCCACAACGGACCGACACTTAGCGCAGGTGATGAAATGGGCCGTTTCAACATGGGCTCAACCGCGATCGTGCTGCTGCCTCCAGGGGTGACCCATTGGCTTGATCACATTGCCCCGATGTCGCCGGTGCAGATGGGCCAGAGCCTGGCCCGGGTTACTCAGCCAGAAGGTTAGTTTGCCATGTCGCCGCCCTATTACCCCGAAAACAGTCCTTCTGACCGCCCCCTTTGGAGAGCCACTCGATGATCAGACACTTCACTATTATTGCCCTCGGCGCGCTGTCTCTGAGCCAAATAATGGCTAACCCGGCCTCCGCCCAAGACACTGCCAACCAGGACGCCCCAGCCACCGAAGCGCCGACAATAGCCCCGGCTCCAGCCCTTGCTCTAGCCAAGCCCCCAGCGGGCCGGACCTTGGCCCAAATGGCCGCCGATGCTGACGCTATCGCAGTGGTGCGGGTCAACCTCACTGAATACCAGAAAACCCGAAAGTTCCCCTCCAGCGGCTTTGCCCTGCTTGAGGTACTGGTTCCCTATCGAGGGGTAACAAAGGGCCAAGTACTGGAGGTGACCGAACGGGGTCTGGGTGACACCCGCTGCTATTACCCGGAGCTTGGAACCTGGCAGATCGAAGGTGATCGATTTCTTGCCTTTCTGAAGCGAGGGGAAAACGATACCTGGCGTGGCCATGCGCCCGCATGCCGGTTGCCGGTGTTGGTGGACGGCAACCATCAATTTGTCCTCCGACACCCGATTAAAGGATTGCGAGTCGACGATGCCTCAGCCATTAAAAAGGTGGTTTACGCTGATCCCGCAGCCCGGGTTGATGCCAGTGACTTTACCCGCGCCAAGATCGACGAGCTGGAGACCTATTACCAGGCTACCCGGGTTGTTTCCAATGATCCTTTGGCTCCCCCTGACGTGGTTTACCAGTACTCTCAAGGTATTTATCTGCATGATGTTCGGCGACTGATGACAGGTTCCGATTCGCCCCAATAAAAAAAGCCAGCGACCCTCAAGGATCGCTGGCTTCCTAGTTTTTTCTATTTCTCTGGCACTTATCGCCGGTGATGAATTATCCGTCCAGGTCGAGAGCACCTCGCGAACTTTCTCGTCGACGTTCATCACGCTCGTCGTACTTTTTCAGACACCGCTTGGATTGCTTAACCATGGCGCATTCCAGGTAGTCAGAGATTTCAATCAGCGATCCACGAATTGCCTTTCCTGCTGGCGTCTTGTTCTGGCTAGCCAGGTTTCCACCAAACCCGCCGCGGTAAACGCCAAGGCTCAAACCGCCGCCCTTGCTACGACCTTCAACCGTGCGTACATATTCAATTTCACCAGTGCTGGAATTGACCACTCTAAGGTCCACAGCGATATAGGCTTCCGATCTATTTCCGCCAACGCGAATACCCTTGAAACCGATACCTCCACCTGTGCCTGCAGTACTTTCTTCGTAGGACGTGACGGTGCCCATGATGAGGTAATCCGCGCCGATCACTCGGCCAATTTTTGCGCCGGTGCCCGCAGACACTCGACCAGAGGCGCCCAAGTTTTGCTCTTCCAACGCTGACTGCAGCTTGTTTCGCTCAACAACCCGAAATGCCTTGGTGGCAGCCAGCTCATTGCTCAGCATGCCAGATAGCTCCCAGCCAACCCCGCCGCGCCACCAAGCAGCACCGCTTTCGTTCTTAAATTCCACAACACCAACAACTGGTTTGTCTTTTGCCATCGCCGCCAGTGGCGCTACCACTGCGCCCAGCGCGATAAAAATGATCAACATCCGTTTCATGGTCAAATCCTCTGATTCCCGTTTCAGACTGCCGTTTAATTGCCGCCTGCCCTACGTTTCCAACGCTAAAACCGTGCGGCTGTAATGCACCAGCTGCCAATTGCACTAGTCATTGCTTACACCCCTCATCGGTATATCCAAACCCGCCGTCAATGATCTACGTGGTTATCAAGACGGGTCAGCGCTATTCTAGCGCCGCTAGGCTGACCCATCCAGTGGATGGACGTCAGCAACTGTCACAACCAGTTGTAGGAGATTAGCGACATCATGCTCGAAGACCTGAGGTCTGAACTGAACGAACTCGACCAGCAACTGGTGGAGATGATCGCCCGCCGGCAAGCCATAGTACAACGCATTGGGGCCAACAAACGTGACTCAGGCACGGCCACTCGCGACTACGGCAGAGAAAAAATTGTGCTCGAGTTGGCTCGTAAAAACGCCGAAAAACAGGGCATATCCCCACATCTTGCTGAAAAAATCATGAAGCTGTTGATCCACGGCAGCCTCCAGGCGCAAGAACGGGACCGTCTGGTTCATGCCTCCAGCGGGAGCAACCAGAGTGCCTTGGTGTTTGGCGGCTGCGGTAAAATGGGTGCTTGGTTTGCCGACTTTCTTGCCTCCCAATCGTTTTCTGTGGATATCGTTGACCCCTGCGATATCGACAGCCGACACCCACGGGCATCCCAATGGGAAGCAAATATCAATAATTACGACCTCATTGTGGTGGCGGCGCCCATTCCCATCAGCGCCGACATTCTGCGAAGTTTGCTGCCGCTGCAGCCTGAGGGCACAATTTTTGACTTGGCATCGTTGAAAAGCCCCTTGCGCCAGCCCTTGCGCGCACTCGCCGACTCAGGCTGTCGGGTGACCTCACTGCATCCCATGTTCGGTCCTGACACCCACCTGCTTTCAGGACGCCATGTCATATTCGTTGATGTGGGTGTCCCCCAGGCCACAGCTCAGGCGATGGCTCTGTTTGATAACACCATGGCGCAAAGAGTAGAAATGAGCCTTGAAGACCACGATCGGATGGTCGGCTACGTACTGGGATTGTCCCACGCCCTGAATATCGCGTTTTTTACTGCGCTGCGGGAATCCGGTGAAGCGTCGGGCGTGTTGGCGGGACTATCGAGTACAACGTTTGATGCTCAGCTAGCGGTTGCGCGGGCCGTCGCCCGAGAACATCCGCCTATGTATTTTGAAATCCAACACCTCAACGACTACGGGCGGGCACCGTTAAGCGCCCTCAACGATGCGGTGACCCGGATTCGCGAGTTAGTGGAAAGGGGCGACAAGGAAGGCTTTGTTCAACTGATGGAAAAGGGCCATGAGTATCTATCGGCAACCCAGCGCGGCGACTGATTCGGTTGTCGCTTTTCGCCACCGATTGGTGAAAGTGACCAGAAAACGCTCGAAGCCCCGCCCAAAGAATATCAGTAAACCATTGATCTAAATAACATTTAACCCAATGGCACGGAGGTTGCTTTGTCCTTTGTAGGTCAATACAGAGGAATTCCATGTCACAGGGTTCTGCAGGAAACGTTATCGCGGCGCTTGCCAGTTTTTTTATTGCGGGCCTTGGCCAGCTGTTACAGGGTCGAATTTTCTCAGCACTCATTCAATTTGTGCTGGCGGCGGTCCTATGGATTGTTTGGCTAGGCTGGGTTGTCCATATTTGGTCGATTATCAGCGCCGCGGTATGGGAGCCACCTCGCCAGCCTCGATACCAGTAGCAACCGCGCAAGCCTGAGTCACTAACTCACCACAACTAGCCATGGCAGGACCCGATTTGCAAGGCCTAGCAACCAACTAAATACCGGCAATCCCGCAACGCTAAGTACGATGAGACCGAGAAATACCATCGACCCATATTGGTGATTTAGCGCCTGGTAGCGTCGGCTCGCACCGTCTGGCAGTGCCCATGCCATAACACTACTACCGTCCAGCGGCCCTAGAGGAATCAGATTAAACGCCATCAGCAGCACGTTGATCTGGGCTAATGTCATCAAAAGGGTTTGCTGGGCGGGCCCAGACAGCCAGGAAATACTCTGGACCTGCCCGAGAACCAACAGATTGACGGCCACAATGGCTAACAGTAGGTTCATCGCAGGTCCGGCCGCAGAAACCGCTGCATGACCCCAGCTGGCGCGCATACGACTCGGCTTGATCGGCACCGGGCGCGCATAGCCAAATCCCACGGCAATCACCATCAGCAGCCCGATGGGATCAATGTGAGCCACCGGATTGATGGTAAGGCGGCCCTGTTGCTTTGCCGTGTCATCCCCCAACCAGTAAGCAGACGCCGCATGGGCGTATTCATGCAATGTCAGCGATATCACGATGGCAAACAGTAACAGTGCAAACACGCCGAATTGACCTTGGGTCAGCAATGGCAGCATAAAAATCCAGTGTAAGTGTTAGCAGCGACTTAGCATGGGCGCGGTTCCGACCCAATTCAAGCGTGGTCTTATCAAGGCGGATGGATTGATGCCCAAGGCAAGTTTTTGGTCGTCAAAGGGTAATGCACGTCGCGCGATAATGCGATCGAGCCGACCCGCTGTGCTGGTGCTATTTCAATAGGCGTCCAGCTGCCCTATTCTGGGCCCGAAATGGGTAGTCGTTTTTTTTCATATAGCGCGACGCTGCTAGCAATCCTAGTGGCAATGGGCGCCTTATTTACGCTGTGGGCAAGTCAGCGCTCTGAGTCTCAATTCCCTCCCGCTGGAAGATTTTTTCAGCACGCTTCCAGTGTTTTGCATTATCGTGAGTTTGGGACACCAACAGCCGGCACCCCAACACTGGTTCTGTTGCATGGCGCAAGCACCAATCTCAACGACTTCTATGCACTAACAGCCCAACTACCCGACCACCTGCATTGGCTTAGCGTTGACCGTCCGGGCGCTGGTTATTCAACCCGTCGAGTCAGCGGTTGGATGGATCCGGCGACTCAAGCATCAGCGGTTTTGGCATTGCAAAAACACCTGGGCATTTCCGAGGCCGTCTGGGTCGGTCATTCATTGGCCGGATCGTTGGTAATGACCGCCCTAAAAGAATACCCCCAGCAAGTGGTTGGCGGCGTCATGCTAGCTGGCGCCGCGTATTCTTGGGAAGGAGGCGTTGACATGATCGACCACCTGCCCGGGATACCGATGATTGGTCCATTGTTAACCCACAGCCTGATCACGCCCATCGGCAGGGCCAAATTTGACGCTGGAATTGAAACTGCGTTCGCTCCCAACTCGGTACCCACTCACTACCGCAAACGCAGCGCCATTGATTTGTATTTACGGCCCGCTCAGTTCACCGCAACCGCCAGTGATATCTCCAATCTCAGCGCTTATCTGGCCGGTAGGTCCGGTGGGTATGGCGACATTTCCCAGCCAGTGCTGCTGATTCACGGCCAAGCGGACACGATTGTTGCCCCCTGGAACCACGCCGACCGACTCATCAACGTGCTGCCAAACGCCGTTTACCACCGACTTCCCAACACCGGCCACCAACCTCACCACGTTTATCCGCAACAAGTTGCTGAGTGGATCACTGAATTTGTGGCCGGGTTAACCACGGCTTAGAGAGGTAGATCGCGTGACAAGCCGCCGTGGCAGTGAAAACTGGCCGGCTGATGACAACCCAGAGTTAAAGGCCCTCGGACTGAAGCCTTAGGTCGCCGTATCCTGTTCGTCCAATAACTGATGGGAAATTTCCCGCCAATCGGCAAATCCGTGAAACTTGGTGCTAGTGATGCGCAATTGTCGCCCATCGCTGACCACATCTACCTGTTGACCTGGCTGCAGGCGAAGGTTCTCCACTAACGAAGGTGGAACATCGATCCCGCCATCATGATTGACGGTCAGCGTTCGTTCATGGGTCATCGAGGCCGCGTTCATTGGCAATACTCTGATTAACAAGACACTTTGAGGGTAGTTGTGACGATGCTACAACCCATGTGCCATTGGTTTCGGGCGCTCGTTTTGTTTGTTGCCCAGAGTGCTGACTTACTCACTTCAGGCGGTTATTGGCTGGCAAACTGACTTGAAAACGTGCGCCGGGGTTCGCCTGCACCACGTCTACACGCCCGCCCATTGCCTTAACCAATTGCTGCACCAGGGATAAACCGATTCCGGTGCCGGTGGTATCTCGAGTCAGCTCACTCTCGCTGCGATAGAACAACCGAAAGATCTTACCCATCTGATCAGCACTGACCCCGGGGCCAAAATCTCTCACTGAAAAAACCACCTTCCCTGATACTCGGTGAGCAGTAATTTCGACCCGTTTGGTAGCAGCATTACGGGAGAATTTTAAGGCGTTATCGGTGAGGTTGATAAACACCTGCAAGATGGCGTCTGGATCAACCTCAAGAGACAAATCGTCGGTGTCGCCTTGAGCAATGTCCAAGGTAAAACCGGCCGCCCCTACCTGGGAGCCAATTCGTGATCGCACCAGATCCAACAACTCGCTCACACTCAAATTTTCCCGTTTGAATGTCATTTCACCTCGGTCGAATCGCGCCAACTGCAATACGTTGTCGATTAATCGGGATAGGCGTTCACTTTCGTCAAAAATATAGCTGAAATATTGAGGTTGTCGCTCTTTGGGAGCCAATCCTTGAACCAACATTTCTCCATACATTCGGATAGAGGTTAGCGGCGTCTTTAGCTCATGACTGACAGCCGACACAAAATCTCGTTGTTGACGGGCTAAATGAAGCTGACTTAAGCCCAGTCGATATAGTGCCAATGTCCCTCCAAGCAGAATCAACAACAGGGTAAGACTGAGCCAACCCAATAGCGATAATCCGGCCCCCAATGGCAGGCTCTCAGCATAGTAAACCAACTCCACGGAACTGAGCGGTGGACTGAGACGGCTCCGATACAGCAGTTGACCTGCGGCGCGGCTGGCCAATGAATAGTCCCTAGGCAAGCTGCTTGCACCAACGGCGTCAATGACGGTACCGCCATAGGCCACCAACACTTGGACACCCCTTAACGACGCCGTCTCAACTCGCTGCCTCACCTCGGCAAGCAAACGATCAGAATCTAGCAGTGCTCCCTGCACCACCCTACCCTCTGGCCGCCATACGTTTCGAAATAGAACAAAGTGGCCGCTGTCCAACAGGCTCAATTGAAACGGATCGACACTCTGACCGAATGCAGTAATCGCTTCAAAGCTCTCCTCAACAGCAGGATTTACCGACGAGGTGATATCCGATTTGGTTTCCTGCAACTCAGCGTCGACTCTCTCCGCAGGCCTATCAGGCACGGTAACCGGCGACGGTTTTCGTTCCTTTTTTTGCCGGGTTAAAGCCTTAGTATCCAAGGATTGGTCCAATTTAAGGTCTGCAACCTGACCATAGTTGGATCGCTTTTGTGCAACACTGCGCTGTACCCGTTCGCTGGCCAATCGATCAAAGCGATTTTCCGAATCCAGGGCGTCGGTTTTTGCTGTCGGCTCTGCCTCCCGTTGATCATCGGCCCCAGCAGCCGGTTCCGAAGCCAGCGACGACAGGCCCACAGAAGAACGAGGAGGAGGCGTCGCTTGCGGTGCGCTTTGGGGCGCCTGCGACCACCCCGAGGCTCCGGCCAAATTTTCGATTTTCGGCGCTGGCGCTTCGACGCGGCCTTCAGGCGGGCTGATCAGTTCATTGTTCAGCAGTATTTCCCGAATCTTATCGGATGTCCTCTGTCCACCATTACCCTCTTTCGACAATCTATCTTCAGCTCCATTGCTGCTTGCCGGTTGGGAGCTCGGTGACCACAGACGGCCGTTAGGGTCCACTTCGAATAACCCAAGCATCCGCCCATCGTCAATGCTGGAGACTGCCGAATAGGCAACATCTGGACCTATCATCCAACCCAAGCGCTCTCGCTGTTCGTTAGCCAGATCGATGGATTGGGCAATTCGCTGCACAAGTGTTTGGCGCAGCGTTTCGTCCATTTGGTCCGACAGACTCTGGACCGTGGATCGGGCGGAAAAAAACGCCTGCCATTGCAGCTGGTTATAGGCGTGGTTAATCAACAACCCACCCGGTACCGCCAAGGCCAGAACAAACCCCACCAGCAATATCCTGAGACGACGCAGGTCACTCATTCGGAGATTGAACCTCTAGTCGATAACCAGCACCGCGCACAGTGACCAAACGCATCGGGTTGGATGGCTCACGTTCAATTTTGCGGCGAATTTTCGCAATGTGGATGTCTACCGTGCGAGTTTCAATTTGTAGCTCTTGCGAATAGCCCCAGACTCTATGCAGCAGTTCTTCTCGCGGCACCGGCCGCCCAGCGTGCTGGGCGAGATACTGAACCACCTCCATCTCTCGGCGGGTAAACGACACCCATTGACCCTCCACATTGGCAGACAGGTTTAACGGATCGATGGTGCAGTCATCAGCAAGGGTAATTTCCTGTTTCGCAACCGCCGGCAAGGACCGGCGCAACACTGCTTGAACCCGCAGCACCAGCTGGGTGACGGAAAAAGGTTTGGCAATGTAATCATCCGCGCCGAGTTTCAGACCCGTAATCACATCATCATCTTGGGAGCGCGCAGTGAGCATGATGATCGGCTGATCTGGCATGGACTGTCGAATTTTCTCACATACACTAAAACCGTCTAAACCCGGCAACATAACGTCAAGTAAAACCAGCGCATAATTGCCGCTTAAGGCTGCCTTCAGACCGGCATTGCCGTCAGCAACCGCGGTCACCTCAAAGCCGTGAAACACCAGCAGGTCGACCAAACCTTCGCGAATAGGCGCCTCATCTTCCACCACTAGGATCTGTGCTTTTTCTGTCATTGCAACATGGTAGCAGCGTCTTGGAAGGCACTGCGTAAACAGTTGGTAAAGCCGCGCCTTAAGTATTTACCCAAAGATGTATACCCGATGTGCCTACGCCTCCCTATGCTGGAATCTGACAACTTCAAAGGTACAAGACCCATGGCTATATTCAATCGCTTGTCACGGCTTTTCACCGCTGACTTAAACGCCTTACTCGACCGAATAGAAGAACCCGAAGCCCTTTTGAAGCAGGCCCTTCGGGACATGGAGCAGATCATCACTGATGCCGAAACAAAGAGCACCACCTTGTGCCGACAGGAACAAATCCTCCAACTGCAGGCGTCCCGAGTCCAACGCCACCTCGTCCAATGTGGAGAGCACTTAGATAGCGCGTTTAATGCCGACAATGAACACCTAGCCAAACAGCTTATTCGACAGAGACTTGAGCAGGAACACCAGCTTAGTCAGCTCAACGAGCAATTGACCCAAAACGGCCAGGAGC
>CAZLJY010000182.1:0-9660 GCA_964559945.1 uncultured Gammaproteobacteria bacterium
CTAGCTGGTGATCCAATGCGACCTTAAGTACGTCCTCTCGAATCGTTGCTGCATCACCACCCAAGGCCAGCTCATCCATTAAACTAGCCACTCGACTGCGTGCCCAAAGGGTAGCGATGCCTTGGCCGGGTTGGGCGTTTTTCAGATCGAGGTGTTCATTCCAACTGGCCAAAGGCGTATTGCCGCAGACCTCAACGTCGCCTTTCATTTCGTTCAATTTCACATTCACCATTAGCGGCTCGCCCAAGTACAAATCAGGCAGGCGACTGGGGTAGGTTTCGGCAAGACTCGGCCAAAACAGGCATAGGTCGTTCAATGCCGGGTGTTCCAGGCGGCTCAGTAGCAAATCCATCCGTTCGGTGACTTGGTGGGTGTTGCCGATAAAAGTGTAACTACCGCGCCCAAACTGGGCGGCTTTGCGCATGAAATAGCTGTTGGGTGCCGGTCCGATACCCACCGTAAATAGGCGGCTGTCGCCAAGCTGAGACTCAATCATGGCAAACAATGCCGTTTCGTTGGCGACACTGCCATCGGTGATAAATACCACTTGGCGTAAATATCCTTGATCAGGTTGATTGGCCAGTGCGACATTTAATGCTTTACCAATTTCCGTACCCCCATCGGCTTCCAGGTCGTCAACAAAAGCCAGCGCCTGACCGATGGTCTGGGGGTCGGCAATTTGGGGCGACTCAAAGAGCGCTCTGGCCTCGTTATCAAAATCGATTACGTTCACTCGATCAACATCGGTCAGACTGCCCAATGCCATTTCCAACGAGGCTTTGGCCTGAGCCATGGATTCGCCAAACATAGAGCCCGATGAATCCACCACCAATATCAGTTCTCGCGGCAATGGCTGAACAGACTTGGTGTGGGGTGGCATTACCATCAATAATCCAAAGCTCTCCTCATCGCTGGTCTCGCCAAAAAGCGCAACCTGGGGAGCGGCCTTCAGGGTTGGCTCCCACACCAGCTCAAAATCTCGTTGGGCGGCGACAACTTCCTCGGTCAATGAAATCTGATAATTCGGCCCGCGTTGGTCAACGGTGACGTCGTGATAAAGGCTGTTCAACCGGCTCAATTCAAAACCAGGCATTAGGTGAATATTAATGGTGGTTGGGTTGATGGCGTTTAGAGTGCTTTGTTCAGGTACAACCGTAGCCAATGGGTCAAATCGAGGTGTCACTGCCATGGGGAAGCGCAAACTAAATTGACCGGATTGGTAGATCAGCGGCTGGACGTAGGCAATCTGCACCTCGATTTCCTCCCCTGGGGCCAAATTTGCCACTCGGGATTTGAAAAGATTAGGGCGTTCCTGACTGAGCAAAGAGGCTTGCTTACCTTCACTGGCAGCTTGAGCGTAGGTCTGCTGGGCTCGGACCTTTTCTTGTATTTCGCCTTCAATCACCCGTTCGCCGATACGCATTTGCATGGCGTTGACCGCAGCATCTTCGGGCAAAGGGAACAAATAAATGCCCTCGGCAAATTCCCCGGCGTTGTTGCTAAAACGCTGGATCACCGTGACGTGGGCCACCATACCGGCGATCTCCATACTGACATCGGTACTCAATCGCGGCCCGGGCAACGCGCCAGCAGTGTCCCCAAGATCCAGCAAAAGGGTTCCGCTATTGAACTCAGTGGGTGGGTCCGCGACCGCCCGTGCGCTTATCGTCAGACCGAAAAACAAAGCGACCAATAACAATACCCAGTCTTTGTGGTTAAGGTGGCGCAGCCAGTGTTTGGGTCGGCGGTTCATCAGGGTCAACTCCTTGCGGCTTTCCAGCCGGGTCCTTAAGTGGCACAGTCAGTTCTCGTCCCCCTTGCTCACCGCAGGTGCCCCGTCCTTGGGGCTTGGCGTCGTCCTGACACCTTGGGGGAGGTCTTGAGGGAGTGTTATGACAACAGGGAAACAAGGCACCCGAAGGCCTGGTCTGTGGCGACAAGGTGATGAGATGTGGCAATCATCGGGCAGCAAGCCTTGATTAAGGACTAGGCGCGAGAGTTTGCGTACGATAGTGTCCGTTGGGTTGGCCACAGAGGGGTCAACTTGCGGGAAAAACCGGTCGATGGAATGGCCTCAGATGACGCCCACAGGAGCCTGCGCAATGAGTCGAAAGATCGCTATCGTCGAGGACGACGCTGCTATCCGCGAAAATTATTTATCTGCGTTTACCCGTTACGGTTACGAGTGTGAAGGCCTAGCTGATCGAAGCAGTGCGCTGCGCGCCTTCAGTAGCCGATTGCCTGATTTAGTGATTATCGATATTGGGTTAGGCAATGAACCGGAAGGCGGCTTTGATTTGTGTCGCGAACTGCGCAGTCGTTCCCGCTCTTTACCCATCATTTTTCTGACAGCACGAGACAGCGATCTGGATGTTATCTCTGGCTTGCGGCTGGGCGCTGACGACTACCTGACCAAAGACATCAGTCTGCAACACCTGTTGGCCCGAGTCATTGCCCTGTTTCGTCGTATCGAAGCGCTGCGCTCGCCCGACCCTCAGAGTTCAACCGTAGAGCAGGGTGACCTAACCCTGGCGCTGGAGCGGATGGCCGCTTTGTGGCGGGACCAGCCGGTGGCGTTGACGGTCACCGAATTTTGGATGGTGCATACTCTGGCGCGATTCCCTGGTCATGTGAAATCCAGAGACCAATTGATGGACGATGCCAATGTGGTAGTAGATGCTTCAACCATTACCTCCCACATCAAACGAATCCGCAAGAAATTTATCGCTGTAGACCCGGGTTTTGACTGGATTGATACGGTCCATGGCGCCGGTTACCGCTGGCGTGCGGCGCCTGACTAGCAGGGTGTTGAAAAATTGGCTTTTCCCACCTCGAGAACGGCACATGGATGTGCCGAGCGCAGGGACGTTCAATTCCGGTTTTTCAACAGGCTCCTAGTGTTCTGTTAGTCTGTTGGTTGATTTTCTGAGGCTCAATTGAAACCAGCAATAAGGTCCAATGAGCCGGCAATGGTTGCTGGTTTGAGATAAATGTCGTGATGTTCTGTTTGATGTTCCTACTGCTGTGACGCTTCGGCGACAACTGCTGGTTTTCGTGCTTGTGTTGGCGGTATTGCCAGTGGTGGCGTGGCAAAGTGCGCGCCAAGTCGAGAGTTTTCTGAGGGAGTCCCGGGCCCAGGCACAGCTCGCCGCTGCCAGTGCCTTGGCCGCCAGTCTGGACCTTTCGCCGTTGCCCCCGTTTGGGGCATATGATCTCTACGTTAACCCCATTGATCCGCCGATTCAGGTTGATGGTTACGCTGGCGATTGGCAAATCTGGCAGGACTACCAGCAGCTTTTTAAGGGTCGTCAGGACCGCTTTTCCGTGTCCTTATCGTTGGCCAGCTGGCAACGCAACGTTTATGCACTGATCAATGTGCGCGATGCCAGCGCGCAGCGCGCCAGTGAACGGGCCGGCGTTTACCAACCCGGGGATCACCTGCAGCTCAATCTAAGGGATGTGCGAGGGTTTACCCGTTACCGCTTGCTACCCAGCGTTCCAGGTTCCTTTTCTCTGGTGCCGGTGGGAACGGGCGCCAATACCACCGGACAAAGTGTCGTCAGCCCCTTGCCGCCGCCGGTGCAGGGTAGCTGGCGAGAGACAGCCACTGGGTATCAAGTTGAGCTGCAATTGGCCCGCGCATTGCTGGGAGATACCTTGGATTTACGCGCGGTGGATACCGGGCAGGGTTTGGGTGATCCGCAGGTGGTAATGACAGCGCCAACTGTCCAACAGGCTCGACTGATTGATGTAAGCGATCGCGTGTCCAAGGCGCTGAGCAGCTTAGTGGCACCGGGCACTCGGGCGTGGGTATTGCATCCTGAAGGCTGGGTGTTGGCCCACGCCGGTAGCCTAGGCAGCGGGGGGGGCGACGCACCCAGCGGCTGGCAACAGCTGGCCTATCGACTGTTAGCTGGGCATACCCTGGAACAAACCGCCTCCCGAGCACCCACGGTTGATCTAAAGCTCAGCGGTGCGGAAATCCTTGCTGCCAGGCAAGGCAGTGCTAGCGTCAGCTGGCGTCGAGTATCAGCGGGTAAAGTGGAGGCCTCGGCCGCCATGCCACTAGGGAACTCTGGCGCCGTGTTAGTGCTGGAACAACCGGCAGACCCGCTGCTTCTGGCCACCAATCAAAGTGCGCTTCGATTACTGGGATTAACCCTTCTGGTGGTGGCCATCGTGGTGTTAGGTCTGTTGGCTCATAACACTTGGCTCAGTATTCGAATTCGACGTCTGCGTGATGCCTCGGAACAGGCATTAAGTCGCTTTGCCACCGCCGATGAGGCGCCGTTGCCGGGCACCGATGCCAGTGACGAAATTGGCGATCTGGCGCGCAGTTTTTCTGGCTTATTTGGCGAGCTGCGGTCTTACAACCACTACTTAAAAACCCTTGCCAGCAAATTATCTCATGAGCTCAACACGCCGCTGGCTGTGGTGCGATCCTCATTGGAAAATTTGAAACATGAAGCGCTCTCAGAGCAGGCCCAGACGTTTGCCTTGCGGGCGGACGAGGGTGCCAGCCGACTGCGCAACATTCTCAGTGCAATGAGTGAGGCCAGCCGTCTTGAGCATAGCCTGGAGCAGGCAGAGGCATTGGCGTTTGATTTAACCGATGTCATCAGCGGTTGCGTTGAGGGATACCGCAGTGTGTACACCCATTGCCAATGGAAAGTGCGCCAGCCGGACACCGCCATGATGACCGGTGCACCGGAATTGCTGGCGCAAATGCTCGATAAGCTGGCGGACAATGCCGCCGGCTTTTGCCCGCAGGGTGGTCAGGTAACGCTGGCGCTTAGCCGTTTGGGTCGAGGTTGGCGTCTGCTATTTGATAACGATGGACCGCTGTTGCCAGAGCAACTGCAGGACCAGATATTCGATTCCCTGGTGTCTTCCCGTGGCGAGGCGACCGATCAGCCTCACCTGGGTTTGGGGCTGCACATCGTCCGCCTGATAGTGCGCGCCCACGGTGGTCGAATTTCCGCTCGCAACCGCGATGATGGCAAGGGCGTCGAGTTTGTGCTCAACCTGTCGAGTATTCGGCGATACAATGATAGCGATTCTAACTTTCCTCGACTGGACTAATCGGTAAATGGACGTAACGGCTTTTAACGCACTGGCTGCCCAGGGCTATAACCGCATTCCCGTGTTTCGTGAGGTGCTGTCTGACTTGGACACACCGTTGAGCGTTTATCGAAAACTGGCCGATGGGCCCTATGCTTATCTGCTGGAATCGGTCCAGGGCGGCGAGCAATGGTCACGTTATTCCATGATCGGCTTGCCGGCAAAAACTGTTTATTTCGTCCGGGACCACGATTTGGTTAGAGAGGATTTTGGTCAAGTTGTGTCTTCACAAACGGTGGCCGATCCATTGCAAGCAGTGGCAGATTTACAGGCTCGGTACCGGGTTCCGGAATTGCCTGGTTTGCCGCTTTTTTGTGGTGGCTTGGTGGGCTATTTTGGCTATGAATGTGTTCGCTATATTGAGCCAAGACTAAAAGACAAAGCCCTCCCGGATCACCTAGGCACCGCCGAAATCACCCTTATGTTGTCGGAGGAGATCGCGGTGTTCGACAACTTGCATGGGCGTTTGTATCTCATCGTGTGCGCTGATCCAGATCAGCCTGGAGAGTTTGCCCGAGTGAACCGCCGACTGGATCAATTGGTTCATCGGCTGCGCCACAGCGGTGCCGCTTATCCGGACAGTAGCTCAGCGCAAATGCTGTCGGAAGCAGATTTTCAGTCTGGCTTTAATCAGCAAGAATTTATTCAGGCGGTTGCAAAGTGTAAGGAGTACATTGCCGCCGGCGACATCATGCAAGTGGTGCTCTCACAACGCTTAACGGTTCCCTTTGGTGCCAGCGGGGTAAATGTTTACCGCGCGTTGCGAGCGCTCAATCCATCACCCTATATGTTTTTGTTGAATCTTGATGACACGGAAGTCGTAGGATCATCACCAGAGGTAATGACCCGATTAGAAAACGGCCAAGTGATGGTGAGGCCTATCGCCGGTACCCGGCCTCGGGGCGATACGATTGCCGCCGATCAGCAGTTAGAGCAGGAACTGCTTAGCGATCCCAAGGAACTAGCTGAACACCTAATGCTGATTGATTTGGGCCGCAATGACATTGGCCGGGTGTCGGAGATTGGCAGCGTAAAACTGGCGGCCAAAATGGTGATTGAGCGGTATTCCCATGTGATGCATATCGTGTCTGAGGTTCAGGGCAAGCTTGTTGAAGGTTTGGGACCGGTTGACGCTCTGCGGGCGACGTTCCCCGCCGGAACCCTTTCTGGTGCGCCAAAGGTTCGGGCGATGGAGATTATTGACGAATTGGAACCCCACAAACGAAATATCTACGCCGGCGCTGTGGGGTATATCGGATGGTGGGGTCAAATGGACACGGCAATCGCTATTCGAACCGCGGTGATCAGAGACGGCAAGCTGCATGTTCAGGTCGGCGCGGGGATTGTCGCCGACTCAGACCCGGACCTTGAATGGGAAGAAACCATGAACAAAGGTCGCGCCTTGTTCAAGGCTGTGGCGCAGGCAGCCCAAGGCCTGTAATGGAGAACTTGCAAGCTGACTTTCCATCAGTTCGCCTCATTGCCGGTTGCCAACCACAGCCTGGATTCAATTGAGTAAAGTTTTCTTGCAACACTAGTGGGCGATAGCGGCATCGGGCATACTTCAGCCCATGCTGCTGATGATCGATAATTACGACTCCTTCACCTACAACTTAGTCCAATATTTTGGAGAGTTGGGGGCTGAGGTCCATACGGTGCGCAACGATCAGATTTCCTTGGATGACATTGAAACGTTGAATCCCCAACGTATTGTGTTGTCACCGGGGCCATGTACGCCAACCCAGGCAGGTATATCCAACGCCGTGGTCAACCGCTTCGCCGGTCAGCTACCTCTGTTGGGGGTTTGTTTGGGCCATCAATGCATTGGTGAGGTTTATGGCGGGCAGGTGGTTCGTGCCAGCACCGTGATGCATGGCAAGACCTCTATGATCCACCATCAAAACCAGGGGGTGTTCGCCGATCTGCCCAATCCCTTTGAAGCCACTCGGTATCATTCGCTAATTGTGGCAGATGACGGTCTGCCCGATTGTCTGGAAGTGACGGCTTGGACCGAAGATGAGGATGGCCAGCGAGCAGAAATCATGGGCCTTCGACATCGCTCGCTGGACGTACAGGGAGTCCAGTTTCACCCTGAGTCTATACTGACTCGCTGTGGCCACGATTTGTTGGCCAACTTCCTAAATTCCTAAAAGAGGCATTGCCTTCTCATGCGTGAACTTCTGGAAAATGTGGCGACGGGTCAAAATTTGACCGGCGCTGAGATGACCCAGGCGATGAATCAGATTATGGACGGTGACGCCACGCCGGCCCAGATTGGTGGTTTATTGATGGGCTTGCGGACCAAAGGGGAAACGGTGGAAGAGTTGGCCGCCGCAGCCCAAGTGATGCGTGAACGGGCAACCCGGGTTACGCCCGAACGCGCCGACCTCATTGATACCTGCGGTACCGGCGGCGACGGTGTTGGCACCTTTAACGTGTCCACCGCATGTGCGTTTGTTGCGGCGGCGGGCGGGGTGGCGGTTGCTAAACACGGTAACCGCTCAGTCTCCAGTCAATCCGGCAGCGCTGACGTCCTTGAGGCCGCGGGCGTCAATCTAGACCTTACAGCGGCCCAGGTGGGTGAGTGCATTGACCAACTCGGCATAGGGTTCATGTTTGCCCCCGCTCATCATGGTGCAACCCGTTTTGCAGTGCCGGTTCGAAAAGAATTGGGCGTTCGAACGCTGTTTAATCTGCTGGGTCCCATGACCAATCCCGCGATGGTTAAACGGCAGGTTATGGGGGTGTATTCGGCGCGATGGGTGACCCCGGTTGCCAAAGTGTTGGCCAAATTAGGCAGTGAACATGTCATGGTAGTGCACGCTGAAGATGGCCTGGATGAAATCAGCCCTTCATCCATCACACAGGTGGCAGAATACCGGGCTGGCGAGCTCAGTCATTGGACTATTGACCCGGCAGATCATGGAATTAGCGTTGAGTTATCAGATATTTCCGCTGATAGCTCTCAGCAAAGTCTTGAGATGATCCAGGAGGCAACAACCCAAAGTGTGGGGCCAGCCGCTGCAGTGGTGGCGTTAAATGCCGGTGCCGCGCTTTATGTGGCGGGCCAGGCTAAGTCCTTTGTCCAAGGCGTGGCCATGGCACGCCGTCTCCAGAGTGCGGGCGACGGCTGGCAACGGCTCCAGCAACTGGCGGAAATGACCCAGCGGCTGAATGCCAATGGCTGACGATATTCTGGCTAAAATTCTGCGCCATAAAGCGGCGGAGGTGACCGAGCGCGCTGCCCGCATGCCACTGCGGGAGCTGAGTGCCCAAATCGAAGACTGTCCGGCAACCCAAGGCTTTGCTGAGGCTTTGATTCGCCGGGCGGAATCTGGCGGTGGCGCAGTCATCGCGGAAATAAAAAAAGCCTCACCCAGCAAAGGTTTGATTCGGGAGGATTTTGATCCCATCTGGTTAGCCAACAGCTACCAACAAGGTGGTGCAACCTGTTTGTCGGTGTTAACCGACGAGGCCTTCTTTCAAGGCCACGACCAGTATCTTCAGGCAGTCAGGTCAGCGTGTTCGTTGCCGCTGCTGCGGAAAGATTTTGTAGTTGATAGTTACCAGGTTTATGAGGCGAGGGTGCTTGGCGCCGATTGCATTTTGCTCATTGTCTCAGCGTTAGGTGACGCTGCTTTGCTGGAGTTATCCGTTCTGGCCGCAGAGCTGGGACTTGATGTTCTCATTGAGGTACACGACGAAGCGGAATTGGAGAGGGCTCTGGCTTTGCCTGAAGGGTTAATCGGCGTTAATAACCGCAATCTGCGAACCTTTGAAACCGATATTCAGACGACTATCGATTTATTGCCGCTAATGCCGCCAGGCCGAATGTTGGTGACCGAAAGCGGTATTGCTAGCCGTGAACATGTATCTCGCCTTAACCGCGCTGGGGTCGGCGCGTTTCTTATTGGGGAAACGTTTATGCGGGCGCCGGATCCAGGAGCCGCTTTGAAAGCACTATTTCAACCCCTCTGATTGTGGTCAGTCCTTGACCGAAAACGAGAAATTTCTGGGTGAGGTTTTCTCGTTAGATTTTCTAGCAACGCTCACCCTAGGTTTTAGCGCTGCGGCTAGAGGTCGCTCAGTCCGCTAAGTACCACAATGGTCTTGCCGCTGACATTAATCATGCCTTCTTCCTCCAAGCCTTTCAGAACCCGGCCGGCCATTTCTCGGGAGCAGCCCACAATACGGCTAATTTCCTGACGGGATACTTTAATTTGCATACCGTCCGGATGGGTCATCGCGTCGGGCTCTAAGGTCAGATCCATCAAGGTACGCGCCACACGTCCTTGCACGTCCATAAAGGCGAGGCGACGCACTTTGCGCGAGGTATGCAGCAGCCGGTCTGTTAGCTGGCGGCCGATGGCATAAAGAATATGCGGACAATCAGCAACCAGTTCATTTTGGAACAATTGCCCCAGTTTGCCGTAGCTAATTTGCGCCAATTCGCAGGCGGTACGGGTTCGTACCATCACCTCACGGCGCTCAGGCTCCATGTATAGGCCCATTTCACCGATGAAATTTCCCGGGTTTAGA
>CAZLJY010000183.1:0-9604 GCA_964559945.1 uncultured Gammaproteobacteria bacterium
AACTGAAACAGATTAAACCAACTTACTGAGTACGCTGATGCTGAGGACATCAGCCAGCCACTTATGGGCATGGCAAACAACAGCATGTACAGCGTCACGTGACTTAGCTGGGAGGCCAGGATCTGCCAGCGGCCCATGCTATGGGGTAAGGATGGCGGCTTCTTTATGACGCGCCACAAAAGACGAATCACCGCTAACCCTAAAATGGTGATACCAACACTTTTGTGATTGGCCAGCAACGCCAATTGTCGCAGGGTTTGATCCAGGTGTTGGGCCCGTTCTGCCAGCTCGGCGAGCAAAAACTGCAGCACTATAAGGGCAGCCACCATCCAATGGAGGATTTTTGACAGGGAATGGTAATGCTTCGATGGCGTGGTCACTCAATCCTCCTCATCAGGCAACCAACGAATGGTGACCTTTTTACGGCCCCATTGCTTGGCCGCTTGTACGTCTTCACCCATGTAAATATCGATATGCTGTGTCCAGCGCCGATGCATTTTGTCCAAAACTTCCCACTGCCCAGGAAGTCCATCAATGGTAACCAGGGTGCCCCGTTTGAAACCCCGCTTAAGTAGGTCTCTGGATACAGCAATCGCCTTCATTCCAGGAACCAATTGATCTCCCCAAGCGGCTATATCCGGCGACTGTTTTGAGGTCTGCTCAGGCAGGGAGTTATAGGCACTGGCTGTGACCTCCAGGGTTTCCCAAAGGGGTGTAGCGATACTCGTTGCAATCACGGCGAAGACGAGACCCAGTGCTACCGCAATCTTCACAGGAAAAACAAGGCCGCGGCCAAATCGCCTGGGGCTTTCAGGCGTTTCCCCATTCTCTATCGTTTGCTGGTCTGACATAAATCCATCGGCCCCAGTGACCTGTTCCTTAGTCATTATCCTCGACCCGCAGCCTATCACCGCCAGACTTGCAGCTCTCGTTTTCTGTCGTGCGTCGATAGTTCAGATCCGCTCGATGATCACCGCCGCTCCCATGCCCCCGCCAGCGAGCGCCACCGCCATGGCCAGCTGGCCGTCTGACTGCTCAAGGGCGCTTAGCGCTGTCGTCAGCAATATCGCGCCACTGGCCCCCATGGGGTGCCCCATGGCCAGATGCCCACCATAGACATTGGTTTTGGACAGATCAGCGCCGTAGTGACGCTCAAAATGCAGAGGTACCGCAGCAAACGCTTCCATGAACTCGATTCGATCCAGGTCGGCGAGAGTCAGTGCTGCTTTTTTCAGTGCTAACTCCATGGCCGCAAACCCGGCGCCGAACTGAAGTATAGGGTCGCCTGCGGTTTCGGCGGTGGCCTTGATTCGGGCCCGAGGTTTGATGTCAGCCCGCAGGCCAGCTTGCAGGTTTCCGGTGACTACCAAGGCAGCCCCATCGGCCATCGGTGGACAATTGGCCACCGAATGAAGGTGTTCAACTCTTTCCAACTCGGAAAAATGTTGAAGAGCCAATCGATCCTGGCCGGATTGGCCAAGTGCAGCAAACGCAGGGGGGCGTTGAGCCAGATCCTCCAAATGCAGCCCACCACGAATCGATTCATCCCGCTCAAGAACCACCAAGCCATGCTGATCCTTTACCGGAATAACACTGCGGTCGTAAGCGCCAGCCTCCCATGCAGCGGCGGCACGTTGGTGCGAGCGCAGGGTCACCTCGTCCAGTTCAGATTTGCTATAACCCTGCTGCGTTGCGATCAACTCCGCGCCCATTACGGGAGCTAGCCACTTTAGCGCGCCGGCGGTTTGCGGGTCGCAGTAATAAGCGGCCCGATCAGCCTGAAACGGCACTTGGGAAACCATCTCCACACCACCAGCCAAGGTCAACCCCTGATTGCCAGCATTGATCCAGCTGGCGCTGTCGATCACACAGGACAAACCTGAGACGCAATAGTTGTTCAGTGTTTTGGGCACCACCGATGAGTCTAAGCCGGCCGCTATGCGGCTGACTAAGGCCAGATGACCGCCCTGGGAATCAACCTGACCGACACAGCCCAGTCGCAGTTGATGGATGCTAGAGGCAAGGCCCTCGCCGTGACGCTGGCCCAAAGCTGCCACCAGCTGGCTGACCAAATCATGGGGCATAAGGCCATGGAGTGCGCCTGCGGGTTTGTCCTTTCGCGCCGCAACCCCTTTGCCACGGGGCGTTCGCACGGCGTCAAAAATGTAAGCATCAGACATAACACTCTATCCCCATGTTGACCAACGTCCGGTGGCCACCTTTGTTAAGCAGGCTGGCGAAACTGTACGATGCGAAAGCGGCTAGCAACAAATGCCATATCGGTTAGACAGGCATTACCCGCTGGGTTCAGACCGGTCACATGATAATCGCTGTAAGCCGCCGCAAAATTAATTGGCATCGCCGAGGGCATATTGCACCACAGCGACGCACCCACCTCGGCAAACCGGTCCTTGGCCTGCTCCAAAAACGGCCCATCGGCGCTATACAGGTATGAGGCAATAGCGCCAAACTGATGGGCATTTTTCGCCGCATTGGCCAGGGCGTTATCGGCGGAGGATTCGCGAATAAGAAAGGCCACCGGGGCGAAGTGCTCCTGTTGGCTGATTTCGGCATTGCACGCATCGATCTCACAAACTAAGGGTGTGGCGGTGCGAGCGTTCGGAAAATCGGGATGCTTATAGGCGTGGGAATCCAGTGCCACCTTACCCACTGCCTGGACCCGTTGGCGCACATCATCCAAAACCTGCAACGATTGATCGGCCTGAATCGTTGCACATAAGGCGGCCGCATGGGCGGGGTTGTCGGTCCGTTTGGCAATCGCCTGAGTGAGCCGCTGAGAAAACTGCTGAAACGAGATGGGGCCCTGGTCACTGCTAAAGCCTTCTGCGGGGATGTGCAAATTCTGAGGACTGGTGCACATTTGAGCGGAAAAACCGCACAGTGCATTGGCCAATCCTTCCACCAATCCGTTTAAATTATCGGTGGACTGTATGACCACGCCATTGCAGCCAGCCGTCTCAGTAAACACCAGCTTGTCCGCACAGTGTTGCTCAATCCAATGACCAAACGCCTGGGACCCGGTGTAATCCACAATGGCGCAATGACGATGATTGATTAAGTCCAGAGTGACTGGTTGTTCGCGAGTGTCTGCCGCTAACAACACAAGGTTTGGATTGTGCCCTGCCGCATCCAACACCGAACGACATTTCTTGACCGCCATCGCCACCGGCAAAATGCCATTGGGGTGGGGTTTAACAATCACTGGATTGCCGGTAACCAAATTGGCAAACATGGCTGGATACGCATTCCACAGTGGGAACGTGGCGCAACAAATCACCGCTGCCACGCCCCGCGGAACCACTCGATATTCTTTCTGCAAACGGACCTCACCTGCCCGCCCAAAGCCTTTGCTCCAGTGGGCCTCCTCAGTGACCTCAGCAAGTGCTTTAGCGGCCTGGGCAATGGCCTCCACGCCGCGATCCAAAGCATTGGCGCCACTGCCAGAAAATGCCATCAGGTAACTTTGCCCCGCCGTATGCATGGTTGCGTGGGCGTTGGCAAAGGCCTGTTGCTCCAGGGCAAAAGCCATTTCTAAACACAGGCCGGCGCGTTCGCGCCAAGGCACCTTGCGCCAGCTGGTTAAGGCGATCTGCGCTTCTTCAAACAAACGGTCGGGGTCGGATCGAGGATAATCGATGCCCAGAGCCTGTTGCGTATAAGGTGATATTTCAACGCCGGTTCGACCAATCTCTCCGGGCTGATCAAGTTCAAAGGGCTTTGCCAGTAGAGCTTCGAACTGCGCTTTGCCTTGCTCCGGTGAGCCGGGCGGGTGCAGGCGCGCGCTGGGAGATTCAACAAAAGGACTCCAATATTCACGCGTTGCACAGGCGTTGATGGCTTTGGACAGCGTCGCCTGGTGTTTTTGGTAAAAATTCTGAGACAACACACACTTCCAAAACGGGCCTAAACAACCCTTCACAAGGGATGCTATCCACGTTAGTTTAGCCCTGCAAGCTGTCACCAAAAGTGCCTATTAGGAGTCACCGCTCATGTCTGGGAAACAGCCACCGGAAAAGCCATTGGCGGTCAATGACTTTAATCCCTATCTGCGCGGACCTTATCGCCCGGTAAGTCGGGAGTTAGACGCCAGCGAGCTGCCAGTCACCGGCGAAATTCCTAAGGAACTATCGGGTGCTTACTTCCGCAACGGCCCTAACCCGTTGATCCAACCCGAGGGGATGCACCACTGGTTTGACGGTGATGGAATGATCCACGCCGTTCACCTAGATGCTGGACAGGCCAGTTACTGCAATCGCTATGTTCTCAGCGACGATCACATGGCCGAGCGGGCCGGCACTCTTAGCAAGCAGGGAATCATGTACCCAGCGAAGGCTGACAGCCAACCCACGTATTACAAGGACACCGCCAACACCGACGTCATTGTCCACAATGGCGAACTGCTGGCGCTGTGGTACGTCAGCGGCCAACCGATTCGCATGCATCCAAAAACATTGGAAACCCTTCGCACTGAGACGTTTACCGGCAAACTGCCGAAAAACCTATCGGCTCACTCGAAAGTTGACCCGGTGACCGGCGAACTGGTGTTTTTCGATTATCAACTGTTTGATCCTTACTACAGCCTCGGGGTGGTGTCCGCTGACAATGAGCTGACCCATTTCACGGATATCGAAATGCCAGGGCCGCGACTCCCCCATGACATGGCCATCACGCAGAACTATGCGTTGCTGATGGATCTGCCGGTGGTCTTGACCGACAGCGCGATAAAATCCAGACGTTGGAATATCCACTTTGACCCAAAGCTCAGCACCCGATTTGGCGTGATCCCCCGCAACGGCCAAGGCAATGAAGTCCGCTGGTTTGAGTTTGACCCCTGCTACATTTACCACGTCATCAACGCCTGGGAACAGGGGGACGAGGTTGTGCTTCAGGCCTGCCGGTTCGTGGACAATGGTCGACCGTTAGATCAACGCTTTGGGCCCTACGCCTCGATGGTGGACGTGTTGGCCTTAAGGGCTCACATCTATTGCTGGCGAATGAATCTCAAAACTGGCGAGACCTCTGAACATCAGGTGGATGACACGGTGAGCGAATTCCCCGTGATCAACCTGGCCTACACCGGCAAAGCCAATCGTTATGGCTATCTGGCAACCATCCCGGACACCTCGACTCAGGTGTTCGACGGCTTGATGAAATTCGACTTTGACCGGTCCTATGGGCAAACCTGGCGATTCCCTGAGCACTGCTTTGGCTCAGAACCAGCCTTTGCCCCCAGCATCGGTGCAACCCAAGAAGACCAAGGCTATCTGGTCAGCATCATGACCAACGTGCTGGATGAAACCTCAAGTCTGGTAATCCTTGATGCCCAGGATATGGCCCAAGGCCCGGTGGCTGAGGTACATCTGCCCCAACGAGTGCCACTGGGCTTCCATGGGACCTGGGCCAACTCCCATGAGATGGCGACTTAAGCCGTTTTCCAGCGTCAATCGAGCCTGGCGAGAGCCATCTCCTAAAGAATTAGTTGACGACAGGTATTTCTAGGGGTAATCTAGTTAAATCCTAATTCATTAGGCTTTAAGGAATCAGGCCGGAAACGGACCATGGCAAGACAACGATCACAGACCCTTACCGATGGCGAGCTCCGGATCATGGATGTGATCTGGACATTGGAAGAGGCCTCCGTAAAGGAGGTGACCGATCAACTTAATCAACGGGACCCAGTGGCCTACAACACAGTACAGACCATGCTGGGCATATTGACAGACAAAGGCTATCTCAGTCACCGCAAACAAGGCCGCGCATTTCTATATCAACCACTGGTAGACCGACGCACGGCCCAAGGCAATGCCCTAAAACATCTGGTAAGCCAGTTTTTCTCCGGTTCACCCAGCGCCTTGGTGCAAAACCTTCTTGATAGTAATGAGGTGGATGCGCTGGAAATTGAGCAACTACGCCAGCTCATCGAGCAGGCACCGGACAACGGCGAGCCATCATGAGCGATGCACCGTTTTTGAGCCAGGTGATCACTTTGATTTCAGGGCATCTACTGTTCGCCGCGGGACTTGTGCTGGTATTACAAACGGCATTGAGGCTGCGTAAACATGACAGCGCCGCGGCCCGCCATTGCGCTTGGGCGATGGTGTTATGCACCTTAATTGCCTTGCCTGGCCTGACCCTATTGCCAGCATCAACACCATCGCCAAGGGAAATCGAATCCGCACAGGTCCCAACAGCGCCGCTGAGCGGTGGCGTGCAACCAGCGACTTCAAGCCAGTCAGACAACCTTTTGAGGTCCGCAAGCCCTGGGCTAAAAGGCCACGGTATACCTACTCAACTAATACCGGTTAGTCCTGCGTATGGTTGGTTGCTGGGTGTGTGTTTGACCCTGTCGTTGCTGCAGCTGGCATTGCTGATTCAGGCGATGCTGTATGTCAAAAGGATTCGCCGAAGTGGGCAATTTGTTGCTCCTGCCCTTTCCTCCCGAGCTCGCCGGATTGCCCTTGATCTGGGGGTTGAACGGGAGTTAGCGGTCCGCTGGAGTCACGCGATCAGTTCGCCGCAGACGGTAGGCACGCTGCAACCCATCATTTTGTTACCGGGTCAGTGGCAATTCAATGGTGACCCTACCGTTATCGATCACGCCTTAGCTCATGAAATCGCCCACATCAAACGCGGCGATCACTTCTGGGTATGGCTACAGTTTGTGGGGCGAATATTATTCCCCTTTAACCCGGCTCTCTGGTATGTCCTTGCCCAGATGAACCGGGAACGAGAAGCTGCCTGCGACGACTGGGCGATGAGTTTGGGTACCTCACCCAAAGCTTACGCGTCCTCTCTGGTCACGGTTGCTGCCTCACTTCTACCGGGGCATCCCCCGGAGCTCGCCATCCCGTGTCTGCGGTCAAAAACCCACTTGAGACGGAGAATTTTTCACATGCTTAATCAAAAAAAGAGTCATTCAACCGCAATAAACCGGCAACTGGTAGCCCTGGTGCTGCTGTGTGCTTTTACCGGTGCTGCCATGGCTGCACCCTACATGGCGGGTATCGCCTCGTCGGCCAAAGGCGCGATCGGCGCCAACGTTTTTGAGGCTCGCAACGATCGCAAGCCCCAACCCGAGGACGGCTTACTGTATGCCGCCTGGCAAGGGGACTACGATGATGCATTAAGGCTCCTCAAAGACGGGGCAGATCCGGATTCAGTCAATCGCCAAAGAGACCCTCGTACTGCGCTGTTGGCTGCTGCGCGACGCCAACACTGGGACCTCATGACGTTGCTAATCAACCATGGTGCAGACGTCAATAACCGCGCCCGTGGCGATGAGTCGGTGTTGATGGCGGTGGTGAGCCGGTCTAGTCCTGAAGCCCAAGCGATGACTCAGGAACTGCTGGCCAGAGGTGCAAAATCCCAGCAACGGATTTCCGGTGATGGAACCTCACTGATTGCCGCTGCCCGGGCCGGTAATACGGTTGCTGTTGAGATGTTGCTTGCCAGCGGCGCAGACCCTGATACCTGGGTTGAACGTGATGAGTCGGCCATGTTTCACGCGGTCGTCCGGGGGCATCATGAGATTGTGAAGTTATTGCTCGACGCGGGCGCCGATCCATCGGTTCGCTACGCCGGTGACGGCACGCCACTGATGCTCGCAATTCGACACGGCCATGATGACATCGCTCAAACCCTCATTGAAGCGCGGGTACCGGTGAATGACACGGTCAGGGGTGATGGCAGCGCGCTGATAGACGCGGCTCGGCGAAACAATACGCCCACGGTTCAGGCCTTGCTGGATGCCGGTGCGGACGTAGAGCTGGCGGTGCGTGGCGATGGCAATGCGTTAATCAACGCTGCTCGCCGAGGCCATTTGGAGACGGCCCGCTTACTGATCAACCATGGTGCCAACGTCAACGCCCATGTGAAAGACGATGACACCCCACTAATTAATGCCGTGTGGGGCGAAAACCTTCCGGTGATTGAGCTGCTTTTGAGCGAGGGCGCTGACCCAAACCTGGAAGGTGATTTTGATCGCAAACTTAACACCCGCCGCACACCACTCAATCAGGCTGAGCCCGATAGCCAGATCGCCGACATGCTGTTGGCTGCTGGCGCCCATTGAACCGCTTAACTTAGCAATGCCCAGACCGGCGAGGCCTCTCGCCGGTCGATCATACCGCTAGCTCACCGCCAGCGAGAACGGCGGGGACAAACCAGGATCATTCCACTCCGGGCTGTCCGGCGGCACCACGTCAAAGGCCACACTGATGCGCTGATCCTCAGATGAAAATGGCAACGTGCGATGAAAAGACCAGGATGGGAAAATCAATAAGTCACCACTTTTGACCGGCTGCAGCGAAACTTGCGGCGCTACCGTACGATCAAATTTAGGCTCTGGGCATCCCAGTTCCAAAGCCCCTTGTTGGCTATCCTCGCACTTTGGAACGGACAAATAATACACACCACTGATAATACCGTGGGGGTGCATATGGGCCCCTTGGTATCCCCCACTAGATAACGCGACGGCCCACATTTTTATCCGTCCCCGGTCAGGAATCAGTGACGCGTAAGCGCTGGAAGACAGCGCCAGGTGCGCGACATAATCCAACACCTGCTGGCGAATTCTCGTCAGCAGATCTTGAACCTTCGGATGGTCAGGTATGAGCAGAGATTGAGTCTGACTGCCGTTATGGGTTGAGGTGGTGACCGGCTCAAAGGTAAGGCTTGGATGTTGAATAATATGCTGGATAAGAGCCGCGGATGACTGTTCATCCATGGTCATTGCCGAGCGTTTGATCAGACCATCAAAATTATTGGCCGCTGTGGCCGCTGCCGGGTCACCCGCCTCAAGATAGGCCTGAGGCAGTAGAGACAGTGCCACCATAGCCGTTGACCGGTGACCTGCGGCAATCGCGCCCTGAATTTGCGCGATACATTGCTGATACTGCCCAGCCTGATACCGATTAAGAAATCTCAATTGCTCGATATCCGGTCGACCCGACAACGCTGGCTGCTGGTCCAGCAGAGCTAGTGATTCTTCAAACCGCCTCTGTTCAAACAGTAATGACGCGCGGTTGACCCAATACACTTCGTCATTCGCGCCCAAGGTCGCAGCGCGGGTCAGCGCGTGCTCCGCCTCGTTGAGGTTTTCTCGGCGCAGCTCCAGCGCACCAAGCAAAGCCCACCACTGTGGGTTGTCAGGATCCCGGTCTATTAGCTGCCGCCATTGCGCCGCTGCTTGATCGAATTGGAACTCCCGTTCTAAGGCCATCGCCAAATTGTTTCGACAGGCCTGGTGATCAGGCTGAACGAATAGGTGTTGTTGATAGTGTTGCACTGCCGCAGCAAAATCCCCCAGCGCATAACAACAATTGGCCAGGTTGAGACGAAACTGTCCGAAGGCAGCGACGTCCCCGTTGATGACCTCCTGATAGTGTGTTCTGGCCAACGCGATGTGCCCGGCATGTTGAGCGATGAGGGCAAGTTTTGCCTGCAACTTCAGCTGGCTTGGCGCAATGGAAAAAGCCTCCTGAATCCATTTTAATGCCACCTCATATCGCTCAAGGGACTGATACACCTCAGCCAGCTGGGCTCGCGACAACCAATCGTTCGTCCAGCGTTCTGCCAGAGTGAG
>CAZLJY010000184.1:0-9578 GCA_964559945.1 uncultured Gammaproteobacteria bacterium
ACGTTGGCCTGATTCGGATTCCTGCGGAAGAGCTGCTGGGCTTACCGTTGGCCACCGAGTTTGACCTTCGGGTGGGCGATTTTGTGCTGGCCGTGGGTAATCCTTTCGGTCTGGGACAAACCGTCACCTCTGGAATCGTCAGTGCTTTGGGCCGCCGGGGCCTGAGGGGCCTTAACTTTCAGAATTTTATTCAAACCGATGCCTCCATCAATCCAGGTAATTCTGGTGGCGCGCTGCTCAATTTGCGCGGCGAGTTGGTGGGAATTAATACCGCTATTTTTTCCCCCAGCGGTGGCAACGTGGGCATAGGGTTTGCGATTCCGGCAGAAATCGCCTCCAACGTGATTGACGACCTCGTAGCCTATGGTGCAGTCCGTCGAGGCCAAGTGGGGATCACTCTGCAGGCGCTCACACCCGAGCTGGCAGCGGCTCTTGATCTGCCCAACACCACAGGCGCTGTGGTCACCCGGGTGCGCAAAGATACCCCTGCCGAGAGCATCGGTCTTAGGGAGGGTGATGTGATTGTTTCCCTAGGCGGGGAGACCATCAACGATCCGGAGGCGTTTCGTAACGCCGAAGGGCTGGTTCCGATCGGGCAAGCCGTTGACTTGCGGTTTTATCGAGACGGCGAAGCCATGGAACTGCCAGTGGAAATGGCGGAAACAGCGTTAACCACCGCCGAAGGTGAAGCGTTACATCCACTGCTTAACGGCACATCGTTGAGACAGTTGGAGGGGGAAATGGCCCAGCGAGTGGGCATCGAGGGCATCGTTATCACCGATATTAAACGCGGCAGTCCAGCGGCTCGTGCCGGCCTTCGACCCGGTGACGTGATTCACCGGGTTAATCGGCAGCCGGTGGCAACCCTTGGTGATGCTCGGGAGTTGATGGATTCTGGATCTCGGTCCTTGGTGATCAGTGTTTTGCGCGGTGCTCGAAGCTACCTTGTGGTCATCGAATAGCGTTCATGCTCGTGGTACATTAGATCAACGTTAGGTGAAGGGGAAGGTCACCTAGCGCGCCATATCCTGCGCCTGTCATTGAACTGTATCGCCGGGACTTTGCCCCGGCCGGAGCTGAAATGCGATCAGCAGCCCTATCCGCTGCCCAACTTTCTCACTATTTGCCAATGGTATTGGCGCTGTTGTTCAGTCTATCTGCGCGGTCCCAAACTTTGCAGATTGCCTCCGATCAGGCCAGCGAAAAAGCGTTTGTTTCCAGCCTCGTAGAGTTGGCTTCTGCCCGCGATGCCAGTCAGATTGAATTAACTAACGCATCTACCGCCCTAGTATTCAAAAGAGCGGCTACCGGCGAAGTTGATTTGGGTGGAACCGCGCGCCCAGCGCGATCTGATGATCGCCAGGAACGCCAGGTCGACATGTTTCCCATTGTCTGGGATGCCCTGGTGGTTGTCGTTCACCCTAGCAATCCCATCGTGAACATTCAGTTGCAGCAGCTAGCCGATATTTATCAGGGCCAGCTGACCCGCTGGGATCAAATGGGCGGAGAGTCTGTAGCGATCGAAATTCTGGCCCATGAGTCTGCGCTCAATGGCATTGCCTATAACCTGGCGGATCTGGTGTTGCGTGAACCCGGTAGCCTAGGGCATGCAACACAACGGTTGGCATCCACTGAGCAGATCATCGCTGCGGTGGAAGCCAATCCCCAGGCGTTGGCTGTGGTGAACTACTCGGCGGCCCGCAAACGCCGATTAAAACTGTTGCTGCTGGAAGGCGTTGCGCCAGCCATTAGCAACATCCGCAGCGGCGACTACCTATTGTATTTTCCCATGTATCTAGCCGTGCGCAGTGATTCGGCGAATCGACGGGGTATCCGCGAATTTCTGCGCCAAGCCACCCATAGTTCTAACCGGCGAATTTTGCGCCGCAATGGCGTGCTGCCCTATGCAGAAGGAATGGGTCTTGCGTCTCGCCAAGTGGAACGTGCCCGGTTGCTTAACGGACTGAAGACTCGGCAATAAACCATGCCGATTAAGGCTCTATCATTTGATCTGGACGACACCTTATGGCCTATCGCTCCAGTGATCGAGCGTGCCGAACGCCGGATGCAGCAATGGATTGTGCATCGCCATCCGGATTTGGCATCCCGTCTTGATCCGGCAGTATTAAAAGAACTGCGGGAATCGGTGGCCTCCGACCACCCTCATCTGAAACATGACCTTTCCAAAATGCGTCGCATGACGCTAAGTCTGGCGATGCGTCCGGCGGGGTGCGATGAAAATGATGTGGAAGAGGCATTCCAGGTGTTTTGGTCTGCGCGCAATGAAGTGCAAATGTATCCCGACGTCTGGCCGGCCCTGCGCCAACTGAGCCAGAAATATCGTTTGCTGACGATTACTAATGGTAACGCCGACATTCAGCGGATCGGTTTGGGTGATTTTTTTGAACACCATATTCGCGCTGCCGATGTTGGGGTGGCGAAACCGGCGCCAGCGATTTTTGAGCATGCTCTGGCCACCATCCAACTGCCGGCCTTTGAGGTGATGCATGTAGGTGATCATCTGGAAGCGGATGTTGCCGGGGCGATGAGAGTGGGTATGCGGGCCGTTTGGCTCAATCGTAATGAACATTCCAGTGGCCAGCAGCCGGTTCCGGTGATTCGATCACTGGCCGAGTTACCCGAATTGCTGGAAACTGTCTAACTTAAGATCAAAAAAGAGCGCTTCATGGAACCAATCAAGCTGCAGACACTCACCGAAAGCGAGTGTAAGAAATGGCAGGAAAACCAGCCCAAAACTGTCATCAACTGGCTACAAAGTGCCGGGTTCACCGGCGCCAGTGGTCAGGTGTTAATGATACCCGGCGAAAACAGTGTCCTGCAGACGGTTTTATGCGGTGCCGGTCCTCGTCGCCAGCTATGGACCTTGGGCGGGGTGAGCGCACGCCTTGGGCCCGGTCGCTATCAATTGGATGAAGATTGGGATGACCCGATGATCCGACAAATGGCACTGGGTTTTCGGTTGGGTCAATACCGGTTTGATCGGTACAAAAAGGTCCCGGATCAACAGGTCGAATTGGTTATCCCTAAGCCCTGGCGCGAGGAAATCGATCAATTGACCGCTGCCACGACATTGGTTCGGGACCTTGTGAATACACCGGCAGAGCATATGGGGCCGGCGGCATTAACGGAGGCTGCGGGCGTTCTGGTCAATGAGCATGCCCCTAGTGCCACGCTGAATGAGGTAGTGGGCGAGCAGTTGTTAGCGCAAAATTTTCCCGCCATTCACGTGGTGGGACGTGCCGCGGATCAAGCGCCGCGCCTGATCGAAATGCGCTGGAGTCCGCCACAAGACCAGCACGACGACAAAGCTGTCGCCAAAGATTTACCCGTGATAGCGCTGGTTGGCAAAGGGGTCTGTTTCGATAGCGGTGGCTTGAACATGAAGGGCGCCTCGGGCATGTCACTGATGAAAAAGGATATGGGTGGTGCTGCTCATGTGCTGGGCTTGGCTCAGCTGATTATGCAAAGCGCGCTGCCTGTACGCTTAGTGGTGTTGATTTCTGCAGTAGAAAACGCCGTGTCTGGGAACGCCTATCGACCGGGCGACGTTATTGCCACGCGCAAAGGCACGAGTGTGGAAATCGGCAATACCGACGCCGAAGGGCGTTTGGTGCTCAGCGATGCATTAACCTATGCCTGCGAGATGTCCGCTGACTTGGTGGTGGATTTCGCAACCTTAACCGGCGCTGCCCGAGTGGCCCTGGGTCCGGATGTGCCACCGTTTTTTACCAATCAACAGGCAGTGGCCGAAGATCTGATGCTGGCCAGTGAGGCAGTAGATGATCCGCTGTGGCAGTTGCCTCTGCACCAGCCTTATCGGCAAATGCTGGGCTCCAATATTGCGGATTTCAACAACGTAGGTGGTTCAGGGTTTGCCGGCTGCATCACTGCGGCATTATTTTTGGAGCATTTTGTCACCAAAAGCACGCCCTGGGTTCACATCGATACCTACGCCTGGAATCAAGGCGATCGCCCGGGTCGGCCAAAAGGGGGTGAGGCTCTGGGATTACGCGCAGTGTTCGAATGGCTTAAGGGGCGCTACGCATAAGCGCCCCCGGTTCGAGCCATCTTTAATGGCCAGGCAGCCTCTCGGCTGCGCTAGCGGTCTGAATCAGTTGGTTGCCGTCTCAGCCGGGCGTTCTTTGCTTAGCGCGGCTGTGCGCTGACCATTGGTACCCAGGGAGATAATATCGCCCAGAATGCGAACGGTTTCGTTGAGCAAGACATCTGGTGTCTCATCTTCGAAATCCGTGGCGGTTTCAAGGTCGCCGGATAGGGCTTCCTGAGGGACATCCGGATTGGTGGTGGAGAGCAGTTTTACGTCGCTTCCCCCATTGCCGGCGAAGGCCTCTCTAGCTGCCTTGCGCACTGAGCGAAGCTCCTCTTCTTTGGCCAGCTCTTCACGTCGAGCATTTTCCAGCAAAGACACTTTGGTTTGATCCCGTGCCTCCCGCATGGTGGCAATGTCCTCAAGCAGATATTTGAACTCTTGGTCGCCACTTAGGCGCTGCTGAGAGCGTTGTTCCACTACCGGCAAAATACCGGTTAGATCGTCATAAACTTTGTACTGGGCCGGTGTGATGCTGGTCCAAGGCAGGGCGTTTTCCAGTGAACTCTCGCCGTATTTGTCATCCAATGTGGCGGTAGGGAAAATGATGTCAGGAATGACGCCCCGATGCTGCGTACTGCCACCGTTGACTCGGAAAAACTGTGCGATGGTGAGCTTCAGCTGGCCAAATTTTGGATCATCGCCTTTGCCATAGCGGTCGAGATTAATCAGGTTTTGTACCGTGCCTTTGCCGAATGTCGGCTCACCGATCACCACGCCTCGGCCGTAGTCCTGAATGGCTGCTGCAAAGATTTCTGAGGCGGATGCACTGTGGCGATTAACCAGAACCACCAGCGGGCCTTCCCAGGATGAACCCCGATCTACATCGGTTTCCACTTCGATTTTGCCGTTGGAGTTTCTGACCTGCACCACCGGCCCTTTGTCGATAAACAAACCGGTAAGGTCAGTGGCTTCGGCCAATGAACCGCCGCCATTGTTGCGAAGATCCATGATGATACCGTCCACACCTTCGTTCTTTAGGCCATCAATCAGGGCGCGCACGTCCCGGGTCGAGGAACGGTAGTCTTCGTCGCGCCGAGCTCTGGCCGCAAAGTCCAGGTAGAAGGCGGGAAGGTCAATCACACCAATCTGGTGGGTGTTGCCCTGCCACTCAATTTCGAATGTGCTGCTCTGAGCTGCCTGTTCTTCCAACTTAACCTTATCGCGCACCAGGTCGATGTCCACTGGAATGCCGTCAATGCCCGTTTCCCCGGGAATCACTTCTAACACCACTTCGGTGCCAGAGGTGCCGCGGATCAGCTCAACGACGTCATCCAATCGCCAGCCGACCACATCGGTGGCCTCTTCGCCAGGGGCTTCAGTGACTGAAATGATGCGATCACCCACTTTCAGGCGTCCGTCTTTAAACGCCGGTCCACCGGGAACCACCCGCCGAATTGTGGTGTATTCGTTTTCGCGCTGCAAAACCGCACCAATACCTTCCAGCGACAGCCGCATGGAGATCTGGAAGTTTTCTGATGTGCGTGGCGCCAGGTAACCTGTATGAGGCTCAATGGAGAGAGCAAACGCGTTCATGTAATACTGAAATACGTCTTCCGAGTCGAGCTCGGTGACACGGCGGTCTAGATTTTCGTATCGCTCGCGCAGCACGTCAGTTGCGCTTTCTTCTTCCTTTTTGGCCAAGCGTAGGCGCAGCATGTCGTTCTTAACTCGCCGACGCCAGATGTCATTGAGTTCCGCGTCAGTTTTCGCCCAGGGTACCTCGGAGCGATCTAATTCCAGGCTTTCATCCACTTCGAAATCAAAGGGTTGATCCAGTAATTCGGTGGCAAAAGCGATCCGTTCATTCACCCGTTGTGCATAGACGTTAAAGATGACAAATGCCGCTGACAGGTCCTGTTTTTTCAAGGCATCGTCCAGCACCGTGCGAAATGCCTCGAACTGAGCGATATCCGAATTTAAGAAGAACACCCGGTTCGGATCCAGGCTCTCAAGGTAACGGTCCAAAATGGCCGAGGACAGAGTGTCGTCCAGGCGGGTCTTTTTGTAGTGCGCCCGAGTTAAGAAGGTGGTTGCCCAGCGACTGGCCTCCAGCTGATTGGGCTGCGGTTGCAGCGTCAGCGGCCGCTCCGGTTTTTTAGCGATCGCGGTGCTTGATAACAGCAGGGCGACGCTAAGGCCGACAACGGTGGTAGCGAGTTTCTGGGTGCGTGTCATTCAGTTCTCCTTGTTAAGCGGCCGGTTCCCTGTCAGGCCGAGGCGCCGACGTTTCGGCACGCTGTCTCTTTAGGACCGCAAAAGATACCAAAGGGTTTCATAATTACGTGTTGCCTTTGTGAGGTAACCCGTTAATCAATAGCGGTGAATCCTAGATAAAGCCTATATCAGCAGTAAGTCCGATGGCTGCAGCTTTGTCAAGGTTAAGGCGACAAAACCCTTGTTACATGCGCCAGAAGTGCTGCTTAGTTCGCAGTTCTTGCCTCAATTCGTGGTTTGGCTCCCTAGCCCCCCCCTAACGTTGCGCGGCCGCCTGACTTGCCATTTCATCGGCGTGATAGGAAGAGCGTACCAAAGGTCCGCTGGCCACGTGACTGAATCCCAGTGCCTGGCCAGCTCGTTCAATTTGGGTGAACTCTTCCGGGGTCCAGTAGCGCAAAACTGGGTGATGGTGGGAGGTTGGCTGCAGATATTGTCCAACGGTGACCATATCCACTTGATGGCGTTTGAGGTCTTCAAGGCAGCTCAACACCTGCTCCATGGTTTCACCCAGCCCTAACATGATGCCGGATTTTGTCGGTATCGTTGGGTGACGTTCCTTAAATTTCGCCAATAAATCCATAGACCACTGGTAATCTGCGCCAGGGCGAACCTGTCGGTATAGGTCAGGAACGGTTTCCACATTGTGATTAAACACATCGGGCGGCTGTTTGCTGAGAATCTCTAAGGCCCGCTCCATGCGGCCTTTACCGCGAAAGTCCGGCGTCAGAATTTCGATCTGGATACCCGGTTTGGCTGCCCGAATCTGTTTGATGCACTGGGCAAAGTGATCGGCGCCACCGTCCCGAAGGTCGTCTCTATCCACTGAGGTGATGACCACATACTTAAGATTCATCTGGGCGATGGTCTCTGCAAGTCGTCTGGGTTCGTCCGGGTCGGTTGGATTGGGTCTGCCATGGGCCACGTCGCAAAAGGCGCAACGCCGGGTGCAAATTTCACCCAGAATCATGAACGTGGCTGTGCCTTTGGAAAAACATTCGTGAATGTTGGGACAGGAGGCTTCCTCACAAACGGTGACTAGGGCGTTTGAGCGCAGATTGGCCTTAAGCTTTCCTACCGCGTTACCGGCGGGAATCCGCACTCTTATCCAATCGGGTTTCCGCAGCGCTCGGGCCTGAGGATTAAAGGTTACCGGGTTGCGGGCAATCTTTGATTCGCCGGTTTGTTTTTTCCCCGCGACCACGGCCGCTGGGGAGGCAGTGCTGCCGGGTTGGTTGTCAGGCACAGGTGGCCTCCTTGTTTAAGATGCGGTGACCGCTGAGTTGGGTCAGTTGGGCAATCAGCGAGTGCCCCGCCTCCTGCCAACAGTCATTGAGCCCCAGGGTCTTACTCTGAGTCATTACCAGCCCTTCATAGCCACAGGGGTTAATGCGTTGAAAAGGTTCCAGGTCCATATTGACGTTTACTGCCATGCCGTGAAAGGTGCAACCGCGCCTTACCCGTAGCCCCAGGGACGCAATTTTTTGTTCACCGACATATACCCCTGGCGCTTTTTCCCGCCGTTGAGCGTGTATCCCTGACTGGTCTAACCAGTTGATCACGCTTTGTTCTAGCCAGTCTACCAATTGCTTTATGCCTATCCGGCGCCGTTTTAAGTCCCACAGGGGATATAGCACGGCTTGACCTGGACCGTGGTAAGTCACCTGGCCACCGCGGTCAACCTGCACCAACGGAATGTTGCCCGGAGCGAGCACGTGATCCCGGGTTGCTGCTTGGCCCAGGGTAAATACTGGGGGGTGTTCCACCAGCCATATTTCGTCAGTGGTGTCTTCATTGCGGGCATCGGTAAAGGATTGCATTCGTCGCCATACGGCTTGATAGTCTTCCCGTCCCAGATCGCGGCAAATTACAGTGTCCACAGCACCTGGGGATGACTCGATAGCTCAGCGTAGATTCGCTCCATCTGGGCGCGGGATTCCAGGTTAACGGTCACTGTGATGGATTCGTATTTGCCACCTTTGGACGGACGGCTACGAACATTGCTGGCATCTACCGTTACATGCCTAGCAACGGTTTCCACAACCAATTGTTTGAAGCTTGCACCCGACTTTCCCATCGCCTTTAGCGGGATTTCGCAGGGAAACTCCAGGCCCTGGCCTGCTTCATGACCCGCTTCAAGACCAACGCGCTGGCCATCGGGCAGCGAAGGGTTACCGTTGCTGTTAGGTTCAGTCGTCAAAGTCATGAAACCACAAAGCGATACTGTCACTCATTCGACGCCATAGGCCTCCGCGAGGCACGCCGTTAAGTGTTAGTAGCGGCGCACTGGCTTTGAGCTCGTCGCCGAGAAACACTCGCAAGTTGCCAACTTCCATGCCGGGCTCCATGGGTGCGGTTAGGACCGACATCACCTCAGTTTCCGCGCGCAAGGCGTCGTATTGGCCGCTGGGAATGGTAATAAAGATATCGGCGTTGATACCTAAGCCCAAATCTTCGCTTTCGCCCTTCCAAACTTTGACTCGGCTCAGTTCTTCGTCAGCGCCATAGAGGCGATGGGTTTCAAAGAAACGAAAGCCATAATTTAATAGTTTTTGCGAGTCGTCAGCGCGAGAATTTTCTGATGCAGATCCCATCACCACAGTGATCAGGCGCATATTGGAGCGCTGGGCCGACGCAGCCAGGCAGTAGCCAGCGGCACTGGTATGGCCGGTTTTCAGGCCATCAACCGCTGGATCTCGCCACAGCAGGTTGTTTCGGTTGTGCTGGCGAATCTCGTTGAAGGTGAATTCTTTTTCCGAATACCACCGATAATATTCGGGAAAATCCCGAATGATGGCCTGGGACAGGGTGGCGATATCCCGCGCTGTGGTGAGATGTTCGGCCGCTGGAAGGCCTGTCGCATTGAGAAAATTTGAATGATTCATGCCCAAGCTCTGAGCGTACTGATTCATCAATGCGGCAAATGTCTCCTCGCTGCCAGCAATGTGCTCGGCCAGGGCCACGCTGGCATCGTTGCCTGACTGCACAATCATCCCCTTCAGCAGGTCAGCCACCTTCACCTGGGTGCCCACCTCAATAAACATCTTGGAACCTTCAGTGCGCCAGGCTTTTTCGCTCACTGGCACCATTTCTTCCAGGTTCAGTCCGCCGGATTTCAGCTCGGAGAACACAATGTAGGAGGTCATCAGTTTGGTGATGCTGGCCGGTTCTATCTGCTGATCGACGTTTTGCGACGCCAAAACCGCACCGGAGTGATGGTCCAGTAAAATGT
>CAZLJY010000185.1:0-9573 GCA_964559945.1 uncultured Gammaproteobacteria bacterium
GTGGAAGCAGCACAGCAAACATCAGGCCTGGACGGCCTCAAAGTGATGGTCATTGATGACAGTAAGACTATCCGTCGCACTGCCGAAACCCTGCTCAAGAAGGAGGGTTGTGATGTGGTTACGGCCACCGACGGGTTTGAAGCACTGTCGAAAATCACTGATCACCAACCTAGCATCATTTTCGTGGACATCATGATGCCCCGTCTGGACGGTTACCAGACCTGTGCACTGATTAAAAACAATCGGGTGTTCAAGACTACGCCCGTAGTGATGCTGTCGAGCAAGGACGGCCTTTTCGATAAGGCCCGGGGTCGGATTGTCGGCTCGGAGCAATATTTGACCAAGCCCTTCACTCGAGATGAGTTGCTGGGAGCGATCAGACGTCACGTGGACGACACAAGGTCCACATAAGCCATCTCTGGGGGGATCAATGGCGCAAATACTGATAATTGACGATTCACCGACCGAACTGCATGTGTTTAAAACCATGCTAGAGCGGCACGGTTTTGAAGTAACTACAGCCCAGGATGCTGAGGAAGGCATCAGTCTGGCCCAGCGAATATGTCCGCAAATCATTTTGATGGACATCATTATGCCGGGTATGAATGGATTTCAGGCCACGCGTCAACTGTCCCGTGATCCAGCGACTCGGGACATACCGGTTGTGATCGTCAGCACGAAAAGCAATGAGACGGATCGCGTCTGGGGTATGCGCCAGGGCGCAGTGGACTACTTGACCAAGCCGGTAAAAGACTCTCGTCTGTTGAAATCTATCAAAGGTGCTTTAGAGGCTGCCGCATGAGCAAAAGTCCATTTGAAACATTGCGCGGTTTTGAGAAGCGCTCGCTGATCCACGCGGTAGGACTGCCTGAGCAGTCTCTTGCTCAAGGTACCTGGTCGGGAATCGCCTTCCAGGTGGCCGATCTCAATCTGGTCAGCGAGATTAGCGATATCGTAGAAATTTTAACCGTGCCTTCGTTGGCCCACGTACCTGGATCCAAAAATTGGGTCATGGGTGTGGCGAACGTGCGAGGCACGCTGGTGCCGGTGATTGATTTTCGCCTATTTCTCAACGGCAACCGCAGCACTCAAAGCAAATATTCCAGAGTGTTGGTGGTCCGGCAAAGCGGTGGGGTCGTTGGCTTGTTGATTGATGAAGTGCAAGGCCAACGTCACTTTTTGGCTGAAGAGATGTCCAGTTCTCAGCACTTTGCAGAAAACGCTATAGGACCTTACCTGACGCGCGAATATCTGAAAGGTGATGACTATTGGGGCGCGGTGGACTTCGCCCGTCTGGTGAACAACTCGGTGTTTATGCAGGCTGCAGCCTGACTTAAGGGGAACAAACGATGGATCTTAATAATAATTGTGTCGCCGAAATGAGGCCAACGTTGTGAGCGCTGCCGCCGGAACTCTCCAGGCCAGAGAAAGCAACACCGGTCTGTATCTAATTGGTGCGCTGCTTGTGGCAGTGATCCTCCTGCTGGTGGCGAATTTCGTTTTCCTTAACCAGGCAAACGAACAACAGCGACGGCATTTGGGTTTGATCAACGAGGTGCAGGTGCAATCGCAGCAGATCGCTAAGTTGGCCAACGAGGCGGCCGGCGGTGAATTCGCGGCATTCGACGCCCTGCGAGAAACCCGAGACAAAATCCAGATCAACCTGACCACCTTGACCGACGGCAACGACTCAGGTGTTACGGCTCTGCCGAACGATGAAACGTTGCAACAGATCCGAACTCGGTTGGTGGACCAAAGATGGGCCGATATCCGTACCGATGCCCGGACCATTTTGGAAGCTGGCGGTGAGGTGACCGACTTGGCTCAAGTGGTTGGGCAATTCTCCAGAGAAGTACCTGTCATGGGTGAGCGTCTGGATGATGTGGCCAAGGTTCTTACCGATATTAACGCCGACCGCCAACAGATTTACCTAGCGTCGGGCCAGCTGCTGGTAGCTGAGCGGATGTTACGCCGTGTCGCAGAAATTTTGTCCGGCGCTATGAACGCTAGCCAGGCGGTGGATGGCCTCAGCCGCGACGTGGCCCAATTACGTGGAATTTTGGATGGGCTGTTAAATGGTAGTCCCGAGCTCGGAATTCGCGCGATACAGAATGCCGAAGCGCTGGAGCGATTGGGTTCGGTATTTCAGGTCTTTAACGACGTAGAAGCCAATTCCCAACTCATCCTAGAAGGGGCCGCCACGCTATTCCTCGCTAAAGAGGCATCGGACGGCATTTCTGAGGGGTCTGTTTTACTGCTGGCTGACGCAGAGCAATTACAGGAACGGTATGAGGTACTGACCGAAGCGGAGCAACTGTTCCCATCGCCAACATTGGGCTTCATTTTGGGTGCAGCGGCTGCCGCCTTGATTGCGCTGTTGCTGTGGTATCTGTATCGGGATCAGCGCGCTCGGTTCCGGGTGACAGAGGATCTTAACCAGCGAAACCAGGAAGCTATTTTGCGCTTGCTCGACGAGATGGGCTCCCTGGCTGAAGGTGACCTGACTGTTAAGGCAACGGTGACCGAAGACATTACGGGCGCTATCGCAGACTCCATCAACTTTGCGATCGAGGCGCTTCGCTCCCTGGTAACTACCATTAACGAAACCGCGGTACAGGTGGCCTCAGCGGCGCAGGAAACCCAGGCGACGGCTATGCATCTGGCAGAGGCCTCGGAGCACCAGGCTCAGCAAATCACCTCGGCGTCAGCAGCCATTAACGAAATCGCTGTATCGATTGACGAGGTGTCTAAGAACTCTGCGGAGTCGGCCGATGTGGCGCAGCGTTCGGTGGCCATTGCGGCCAAGGGCGCAGACGTGGTCCGTCAAACCATCGATGGGATGGACAATATTCGTGAGCAGATTCAAGAAACCTCCAAGCGGATTAAACGTTTGGGTGAAAGCTCCCAGGAAATTGGTGACATCGTTGAACTGATTAACGATATTGCGGAACAAACCAACATTCTTGCGCTTAACGCCGCTATTCAGGCTGCGTCTGCGGGTGAGGCGGGACGAGGATTCGCTGTGGTGGCGGACGAAGTTCAACGACTGGCGGAACGCGCTTCCAACGCAACCAAGCGGATTGAGACCTTGGTTCAGACGATTCAGGCCGATACCAACGAAGCCGTAATCTCCATGGAGCAAACCACCACCGAAGTGGTGAACGGTGCACGCTTGGCGGAAGACGCCGGTGAAGCGCTGGGCGAAATTGAGAAAGTGTCGCACGACTTAGCGGATTTGATTCAAAACATTTCCGAGGCTGCGCGACAGCAGTCAGCAGCGGCAACCAACATTTCTGGCACCATGAACGTGATTCAGGAAATTACTACCCAAACGTCGGCTGGTACCAGTCAAACGGCGGAGAGTATTGGTCACCTGGCCGATTTGGCTGCCGAGTTGCGTCGGTCTGTGGCCGACTTTAAGTTGCCAGCCTAACGGCGAGGTGACGTGTCGAAATCATGATCAGCGGACAGGCTCAAGCACTCCAAGACTTCCCCATCGCGCCGGGCGAGGGTAGGGCTGTGGTCATGAGCGATGCTGATTTTGATCGCTGGGTGCGATTGCTGGAAACAAGAACCGGGGTCGTGGTCCCACCCAGTCGACGCCAGTTCTTGGAAACGAATCTCAAGTTGCGGTTGGCGGAGCTTAAGCTCACCAATTTGGAGCAGTATTTTGACGACCGTTTAACTGGGCCGTCAGGTGCTCGAGAATGGGCTGTTCTTGTTGACCGTTTGACCGTTCATGAAACGCGCTTCTTCCGCCATCCGCCATCCCTGGCGTTGGTCAGGGAAAATGTTTTACCGAGTTTTGTTGCACGATCTAAGGGCCAGCAGGAGTTTCATGTTTGGTCGGTGGGGTGCTCCACGGGTGAGGAGTCCTACAGCCTGTCGATGATCATCGATGAGTATGCCCGTCGCTCGCCGATACCATTTCGCTATGCGGTCAGCGGATCGGATGTGAGTAGCCCATCATTGAAGGTGGCGGAGTCGGCAACCTATAACGGGAGTCGATTGCACGAAATCCCCCAGACTTATCGCCCTTACTGCCGTAATCAGATAGCGACGTCTAGCGGGTCAGGATTCCAGGGTGGCGACAAGTTTGTGATGGCCGATGAGCTGCGGCAGCGAACCCGATTTGCCCAGCTCAATATGATGGATGTTAGTCGCCAGCCCATGAGTGGTCTGGAATTGATTTATTGCCAAAACGTATTGATTTATTTTCCCCGGCAACGGCGCGAGGCGATTCTTGATCGGCTTGTCCAATGTTTGCGACCTGGTGGCTGCCTGATCATTGGCCCCGGTGAGGTCACTCAGTGGCGCAATTCACAAGTGATCAGAATTGAAGATAAGCGAGCTCTAGCTTTCAGGCGATTGGAAGTTGGCGGCGTCGCTGCTAAGGACAGCTCATCATGAGACTTCAGGACGATATTGATTTCACCACCCTGAGCTGGGTTAAGCAGGAGTTGGATGAAACTCTGAAGCAAGCCCGGCAAGCGTTGGAAGCGTACGTTGATGATGCCTCCGATGCGAGTCAAATGCGTTTTTGCGCAACCTACCTGCATCAGGTTCAGGGAACCTTGCGTATGGTGGAGCTGTATGGCGGCGCTCTGGTGGTTGAGGAAATGGAGCAGGTTGCGCTGGAATTGTTGGAAGACGATATCGCTGACCGCGAAGAAGCGTATGCGATGTTGATGCGCGGCATTGTCCAATTGCCTGACTACCTGGAACGCTTACAAAGCGGTCACCGGGATATACCGGTGGTGTTACTTCCCTTATTGAACGATTTGCGCGCCGCCCGTGGCCAAAAACTGTTGTCGGAAACCGCGCTGTTTTCACCTGATCTCAGTCAGCCGCTACCCGACACATTGGCGACGCCAAATGCTGGTTTGGATGAACGTCAACTGCGAGTTGGGGCGGCGAAAATCCGCAAAGCGTTTGAAGCGTCTTTGGTTCAATGGTTTCGCGCTGACGCTGACCTTAGCTTGCTTGAGAGACTTCAGTCTTGCTGTGGCAAGTTACTCAAAGTCACCCATCATGAAGATGGACGTCGTCTTTGGTGGGTGTCTGGAGCGTTGATGGATGGCATTCGTACGGGCGCTGTGGTGCCCAATGGTGCGCTGAAATTATTAATCGGAAAGATCGACCGTCAGATCAAGGGGTTGGCGCTCAAGGGCGAAAGCTTCTTTGATTCAGGAGAAGCTCAGGAGCTAACCCAGGCATTGCTGTATTACGTAGCCCACGCCGGTAGCGGATCGAGGCTTGTTGATGACCTAAAAGAGCGTTACCAATTAGCAGGCTTATTGCCTGACGCTGCTGAATTAGAGCACGCCCAGGGTGCAATGTCTGGCCATAACCGCGAGCTGCTAAGCACAGTGTCTGGCGCGATCAAAGAAGACTTAATGCGAGTCAAAGACGCGCTCGATCTCAAGGTGCGCCGAGGAGATCTCAGTGTTGAAGGTTTTGATGATCAATTAGAAACGCTCGATAGGGTGGCTGACACCTTAGGCATGCTGGGACTGGGAATTCCGCGCAAGGTCGTTTTGGAACAGCGTGAAAAAGCGGCCGATGTGGTTGCTGGTCACACCACTGTGGACGAGCCTTTGTTATTGGATATTGCCGGCTCTCTGCTTTACGTCGAGGGATCGTTGGACGATCACATTGATCAGTTGGGTAGTGGTGCGGCTACCGATACCTCACCCGAAGACGAGTTTGATGGTAATGAAACTGCTGATTTGCCAAAGTCAGAAGTTCGTCGAATTCTCGACGCATTGATGAAGGAAGCTTCAGGTAACCTTCAGGTCATTAAGCAGAGCATCGTTGAATTTATCGAAGATCCGCGAGATCACCGCCGGATTGAAAAAACGCCGGCATTGCTTGAAGAGATTGTTGGTGCGCTCAAGATGCTGGATCTTGATGAAGCGGCGGGCTTGTTGGGCGGCATTGTGGCATACACCGAAGTTGAGCTGCTGCAACGTCAAACCGTTCCAGGGCCAGAAGATCTCGACACCATCGCTGATGCGGTGGCGAGTTTGGAATACTACCTGGAAGCAGTCAGAGAGCACCGACCTGGACGAGACAAAATTCTGGAAGTGGCCAGAAAGAGTTTGTCCCAATTGGGTTATTACGGGGAAGATGCGATCGCCGAGCGTCGAAGCGAACCCCAGCCGTCCCTGTCCGCCACGCCAACATCGGACGATTTTTCATTGGATTCGTTCAGCGATGACAATGCGGTGGATGATGGCCGAAAGACGCAAAAAATTCGCGCTGTCACTGGCCCCGAAGACCAGTCTGCGCAGGAAAGCGGCCGCGCCGTATTCGAGGCTAGGCCGTTAACGGAAGATGGCCTAGAAACGATCCAGGCTGAAACGGTTGAAGTGGCAGCACAGTCCATCGATGCACCAGAACCTTTGGCGCCAGTCCCGGTTGGGGACCTCGCGGATGCTGATCAGCCCGCTGACATTTCTGAGGATATTGACGATGAAATTCGAGAAGTCTTTATCGAAGAAGTGGAAGAAGAGCTTGAGTCTCTCAATACCGTATATCCCGTGTGGCGTGCAGACAATGAAGATCAAGAAGCACTAGGTACCTTAAGACGGACCTTTCATACGCTTAAGGGAAGCGGTCGCCTAGTTGGCGCCCTCACTCTGGGGGATTTCAGTTGGCAGATTGAGAACCTATTCAACCGAATCATCGATGGAACGGTCACAACCACTGAGCCTGTCATAGAGCTATTGGATAGCGCTGTTGCTGCAGTCCCCGGTTTGCTGGCGGGCGTGAAAGGCGAAGGTCGGCCGGCTCAGGATATCGAGTCGATCAAACAGGTTGCCGAACGATTGGCCAATGGAGAGCAAGTCAGCTTGGCATCTATAGCGGCGCCCGTTGCCTCCCTTGAAGAACCCGTGGAAGAGCTCACCACAGATGTGCAGGAAGCGCCGGATTCGGTGCAACCCTCTTTAGAGGAAGAGCCTGTTGAACAGGCAGACGAGGCAATAGACGAATTGCTCGGTCTAGAAGACGACCAGGCCACTGAGGCAACGTCACCGCAGTTCAACGACCTGCACGGTGAGGACAGCGAAATCAGCCTGGCAGAAAACGAGGGTTTTGAGCCTGAAAGCGACATTATCAGCTTTGATGACTCCGATACTGACAGCGCCAGTAAGGTTGACCTGCCCGCTGAATCCGTCGAAGAGGAAGACTTGTCTCTGGAGTCGCTAGACGAACTGGATATCGATTTTCTTTCTGAGCCCGCAGATTCAACGCAAGATTTAGGTCCTGATCCTGCTGACTTAATCGTTGATGTCAATGAGGCTGAGCAATTAGTTACTGAGGTTGAGTCATCCGATGCCCAGGCCCTTTTGTCTGAGCCGGTGGATGAAAGTCTTGATGAAGTTCTGGATCTGGATTTCCTGGATCTTGATACTCCTGAGGGTGAGGCCGCAACACTAGAATCCAACGAGGGCGATAGTCTCGCGTTCGATGACCTGGGCCTTGATGACTTAGGTCTGCAGGACGACGGTACTGTGTCTGAAGCGCCAGAGCCGTCACCAGAGCCGTCACCAGAGCCGTCACCAGAGCCGTCACCAGAGCCGTCACCAGTTGTCCAGACTGCTGAGTCGGATTTGGACGAGTCGTTATTTGATTTGTCGGATTTGGCGCTGGATGATCTTGAGGCCGAACCATCGCCTGCCGAAGGCGACCTCTCTGAATCTATTGATGGTCCTGAGTTAACTCTGGACGAGTTGAGCCTTGATGAAGATATCGTGGCTGATATTGATTCCCCCGCTCAAACTGACAGTCCAGTTCCGGAATTGGATCGGGAGTCTGGGCCAGAGCTGGTGCTGGAATCTGGGCCAGAGCTGGAGCTGGAATCTGGGCTGGAATTGGAGCAGGACGATGAGCTTGAAATCGACCTAGAACTCGACTTTGATGTCGACCAACAAGCCGACCAACAAGCCGACCAACAAGCCGATCATAGGGTTGATCAAGACGCCGATTCACCGACCAAGAAGATCCATTTGGATGAATTGGAATTGCTGCCTCTGGACGAAGACTTGGCAAGCCCTGCGGACGAAACGGCAGAACTATCCCTTGATGATGTTGATGGGCAAATTGGTGGAGCGGATTTAGCCGCTGACGACAACATTGTCGATCCAGTTGTCACCGATGACGCGCTTTCTCCTGAGAGTGAAGAGGAGCCGCTTTCGCTAGTCGGTTTTGATGATGAATTATCGCTGACCGTCGATGAGGCAAGCGAGCTTCAAGCCGCTGGCGATAGCGACGATTATGATTTGGTCTCCTTCCTTGATGAAATCAGCACCGACGACGTCCCCGTGGGATCAGAGCGTGGCGAAATTGCTGGCTCATTGAATCTGCTAGACGACTCTTCGGAAATGGATGATGGGCTGGTTATCTCTTCCGATGCACAGGACGATGTCGGTGCGGAAATGTTCGAGATTGACGACCTATCAGCGTCGGTTCTTGATGGAGAGGAAACAGGCGTTGAACTGGATGCCGATGCAAACGTGGCGGCCCCGATGCAAACGGCTGATGCGAGTCTGGACGACTCCGAGCCACCCATCCTTGATGATTTAGACATTGAACTGTTGGACGGCGATGTTGATAGCCCAATCGAACTGGACAGCTTCCTGGAAGATGATGGCGTTGAATCTGACTCTGAGGCTTTGGATGTTTCGCTTATTGCTGATGACGCTTTTGATGAGACCGCAGATCTCGGTGAAATTGCCCCTGATGGAGTGATGTCAGAGACTTCCGACGATTTTGACATGTTGGCGCTGGAGGATGATGAAGCCTCTGCAAGTCATGACTCGGAAACTGTCGACGAGCAAGAAGAGGCAGACCTGATTGAGAGCCGAGAGGCTATAGATCCAGTGTTGAGGGATATCTTGCGCACGGAGATCTCCGATCATTTGGTCGTTCTGCGCGGATATATTGATAGAAATTCATCGGCCAGCAATCCCGAACGGGTTCGCGAGCCATTGCTTCGCGCCGTACATACCCTTAACGGTGCGGTGTCTATGGTGGAAATGCCAGAGCTAGGTACCGTGACCGGTCCTCTAGAGGGATACGTTAAAAGGCTACACGCAGCTGGGCAGGGCCCCAATGACGCGGGTCTGGCCGTGTTAGCTGATACCGCCCAGCTTTTGGGGCAGGTGGTCAACGAGTTGGACAGTGATACTGTCAGCATACCTCCGACTCATGCCTTGAGCGAAAAGCTCAGTGCGCTGCGCGACGACTTACCGTCTTCTGATGGCTTTAACACCCTCCTAATTGACGAAGACGAATCGCTAGATCCCACTGACTCAGTTGCCGTGAGTGATCACGAAGATGATGTGCAGTTGTTGTCGTCGCTCGATTTCGACGCGACGCCGTTGGTCGGTCAATTGGGGCACGGCAGTCATTTTGACCCTGTCACTGAATCGCCGGAAGCAGACACTGGCGACGCTGGTGATCTGAAGCTCGAAAGTTACGATGACGCTGCTGAGACCGAAGCCGAGACCGACGCTGAGACCGAAGCTGAGACCGACGCCGAGACCGAAGCTGAGATCGAAGCCGAGA
>CAZLJY010000186.1:0-9572 GCA_964559945.1 uncultured Gammaproteobacteria bacterium
ATAGGTGGCTTTGTTGACTACCTGGTGGTCCTTTGTTTTCGGCATCAAAAGCGCCCTCGTTGTTGAGGTATCTCATCCGAGTTAGGGTGGCGGTGATGGCGCGAAGTTTCTGTCGGCCTCTCAAACTAGCGGTCCAGGTGGCTTTGCCGCCATAAATTTTCTCTAACCGATTTTCCCAATCTGGGGCGCGTAACCGCCGCTCAACGGAGCGAGCGAATTTTTCGGCTTTGTCCACCGACCAGTGAGGGTGTAATCCGGCGTGAGATAACAGGATTTTTCGCCGGGGAAAGGATTTTAGGAGCGGTTGGTGGCGGATCCAGTGGATAAGGTCAGCGCCGTCATCGGCATTGAGGATTTGTGTGAGTTCGGGCTCCTCACGTTTGCTGATGCCAGCGGCCTGAGCCAGCAGGTGTAGGTCGTGATTGCCCAGCACAGCCCGGCAGGCCTGGGGGTGTTGGACGATGAACCGCAGCACCTCAAGAGATTGTCCGCCGCGGTTGATCAAATCCCCTGCAAACCATAGTTGATCCACCTCTGGGTCGAATCGCAGCTTTTTCATCAGCCGTTTGAGCGCATCAAAACAGCCCTGAACATCACCGATCACGTATCGAGTCATAGGCGGTGGTAAGATTCGCGGCTTTGGTTTTGGATAAATACCCCCATGCGAGCGGCCCAATTTCACATCACAACAGTTAAAGAAACGCCAGCAGACGCGGAGATTGCCAGCCACCAGCTGATGCTTCGCACAGCGATGATACGGCGTCTAACTTCCGGCATCTACACATGGACCCCTTTGGGCTACCGGGTATTGCGCAAGGTTGAGTCCATTGTTCGTGAGGAGATGGAGCGTGCCGGTGCACTGGAAATGCTAATGCCGGCTATACAGCCAGCGGAGTTATGGCAAGAGTCCGGCCGGTGGGAGGTATTTGGCCCTCTGCTTCTAAAAATTGCTGACCGCGCAGAGAGGGATTTTTGCTTTGGCCCAACCCACGAGGAGGTGATCTGCGAATTCGCTCGTGATGAAATTCGCAGCTATAAGCAGTTGCCGGCCTGTTTCTATCAGATTCAAACCAAATTCCGGGATGAGATTCGACCGCGTTTTGGCGTGATGCGGGCGCGGGAATTTCTGATGAAAGATGGCTACTCGTTCCATTTAGATCAGGAGACAATGGATCAGACCTATCAGCAGATGTATGACGCGTATAGCCGCATTTGTGAACGAATGGGTTTGGAGTACCGAGCGGTGCAGGCGGACTCTGGGGCCATTGGCGGCAGTCATTCCCATGAATTTCAGGTCATTGCTGAGTCCGGTGAAGATGCCATAGCCTATTGCCCGGACAGTGATTACGCAGCCAACGTAGAAACTGCTGAGGGTGTGCCTGATGTCCCTTCACGGCCCGGCGCCACAGCCGCTTTGGCGAAGGTGGCCACCCCCACTGAGCGGACCATCACGGCTGTTGCGCAAACCCTTAACGTTGCCGCAGATCAGTGTCTGAAGACGCTGGCAGTAGAAGATAGTGACGGAGAGCTGGTTCTGGTTGTTCTGCGAGGCGATCATCAGCTCAATGAAATTAAGTTGGCTCGCGTGCCGCGTTTTGCCAATGGTTACGCGATGGCCAGCGAGAAGCGGATTGCAGAGGTCTTGGGATCGGAGCCAGGTTTTCTTGGTCCGGTGGGCGTTGATGCTCCGGTTGTGGCCGATCGAAGCGCAGCGTTAATGTCGGATTTTGTATGCGGCGCTAACGAAACGGGTCATCATCTCACCGGCGTTAACTGGGAGCGGGACTGCACCATTAGCGAGACATTTGATCTGCGCAACGTGGTCGCCGGAGATCCCAGCGCCGATGGGGCTGGCCAATTGGCTATCGCCCGGGGCATTGAGGTGGGTCACATTTTCCAACTAGGCACTAAATATTCCGAGGCCATGGGGGTCAATGTGCTGGATGAAAACGGCAAATCCAAACCCCTAATGATGGGTTGCTATGGCATTGGCGTGAGCCGATTCGTGGCGGCCGCCATCGAACAACATCATGATGATGCGGGCATTATCTGGCCTCAATCCATTGCCCCGTTTGAGATCGCTCTGCTGCCGATGAACGCGCATAAATCCCACCGGGTACGCGAGGCGGTTGAAGCTCTCTATTTGGAAATTAAGGCGGCTGGAATTGATGTTGTGCTGGATGACAGGGGGCTTCGCCCCGGCGTTATGTTTGCTGATTGGGAGTTGATTGGGGTGCCTCACCGGTTGGTGGTGGGAGAGCGGGGTCTGGACGAAGGGCAGGTGGAGTACCGGGCTCGCGGTGATAGCGAAAACCAATTTCTACCTTTGGATGGCTTGCTAGACAACCTTAAGGGTCGACTTGGCGTCAGTTAGCGATCTGTTGATGGGTGTTGACCCAGAGTCTCGACTCTCCGCTGAGCGCCTGTTGGCCCACAGACTAGGTAAGTCGAGAAGCTGGCTATTTGCCCACAATGATCATGAACTTGAGCTGGCGGACATTGAGGTCTTTGAGCAAGGACTAAAACGTATTGATGCCGGCGAGCCGCTTGCCTATCTTCTCGGCAGTTGGGAGTTTTTTTCGCTTAATCTGACCGTCACCACCGATACTTTGGTGCCGCGCCCAGAAACAGAGCAATTGGTGGAGCAGGCGTTGCAGCGATTGCCCGCTGACCAGGCGTTGGACGTTGTAGATCTTGGCACCGGCAGCGGCGCCATCGCGTTGGCGTTGGCCAGCGAGCGTCCAGTGGCCATACTGACTGCCGTTGATGTGTGTTCCAAGGCACTAGCGGTTGCGCGTGAAAATGCGCTGAAACTATCGATTTCCAACGTCAACTTTGTCCAAGGCAGCTGGTGGGAGTCGCTGGCTGGCGAGCGATTTGATCTCGTTGTTTCCAATCCGCCCTATGTTGTGCCGGGTGATAGTCGATTAACCGCAAAGGGAGAACCCGAGCTTGCACTATTTGGTGGTGAAGATGGTTTGCAGGCGTACCGCTCCATCGTTGAGGGTTTGCCTCAGCACCTGAGGGCTGGCGGTACTCTTCTATTGGAGCATGGCCTGGATCAACGTGCCCCTCTGATGGAGTTGTTGTCGGACCACTTCGATCGCGTGCTTGGCCTCGAAGATTTTGCCGGTCTCCCGAGAATTTTGATCGGTGAAGGGTTTTCCAGGGCTTTGTCACCGTGAATCTTCTGAAAATTCATGCCGGCGAGCGGGTTCCGGCATTGGTCTCTTTTGGCTATTTCTTTTTCATTCTCGCAAGTTACTACTGCGTGCGGCCCATGCGTGACGCGTTGGCTGTTAGCGGTGGTGTTGAGACGATGCAATACCTGTTTACGGCAACCTTTGTCTGTATGCTGGCCATCGTTCCCGTTTACGGCTGGTTGACCAGCCGCTTACCGCGGCGGGTTTTTCTGCCCGTGGTGTACCTGTTTTTTCTGAGTAATCTTTTGGCTCTGCACTGGGCCTTTGTCCAATACCCCAACAGTGAATGGCTGCCGCGAGTGTTCTTTGTTTGGGTCAGTGTCTTTAATATTTTTGTTGTGCCAGTGTTCTGGAGCTTTATGTCCGATCTGTTTACGCCAGGTCAGGCAAGAAGGTTGTTCGGCGTCATCGCTGCAGGAGGTAGCGTAGGCGCCATTACCGGCCCGATATTGGTTAGTTTGCTGGTTGAAGATATTGGCACTGCCGGTTTGCCTTTGCTGTCAGCGGGGCTGCTGGCGGTCGCCATAGGCTTACAGTTTTGGTTGTTACGGTGGTCTAAGAACCGTCCCGTTCACGTAGGTCGAGCTGATCCTGAGAAAGCAATGGGCGGCAGCATCTTCGCCGGTGTCTCATTGCCGTTTAAATACCCCTATCTGGCAGCCTTTGGCGGGGTGATTTTCCTGGGAACATTTTCCGGGGCCTTGCTGTACTTTGAACAGGCCCAAGTCATCGCAGAAAAATTTGACGGCGCTGAGGCGATGACAGGCTTGTTTGCGCGCTTGGACCTGGCAGCCAACACGCTAACGATCATTATCCAGCTGCTGTTTACTGCCGGTATCGTGCGGTGGTTAGGTTTAGGGATAACGTTGCTGCTATTGCCAGTGATGGCGTTGGTGGGATTCGGCGCGATTGCGGCCACGCCGGTTCTGTGGGTAATAGCCGCCATTCAGGCATTGCGCCGATCGGTGCTGTTTGCCATCAACAACCCAGCCGTTGGTATGCTATTTACCGTGGTTGGTCCCCAATCCCGCTATAAATTTAAACAATTCGCCAACACCGTGATTTACCGCGCTGGTGACAGCGCCGGTGCCTGGACTTTCACCGCTGTTATGGCGATTGGTGGTGGCCTTAGCGCCGTTGCGATCATCGGTATGGTTGCCGCGGGTATCTGGTCGTTCCTCGCATTGACGCTGGGGCGCCGCTATCAAGACATGTTGAAGGGCAAGATCGCCATACCTTAACGGGCAGCGACGTTTTAGACCGCTATCGGTGCTTTGATATGGGGGTGAGGTTGGTAGTTTTGTAGTGAGAAATCTTCGAAGGAAAATTCAAATAGATTGGTGACCTCAGGATTGATCACCATCTGAGGCAACGCCCTTGGCTCACGGGTTAACTGCTGCTTGGCTTGTTCTAGGTGGTTCAAGTAAAGATGAGCATCGCCTAGGGTGTGGACAAAATCACCAGGTTCCAGGTCGCATGCCTGGGCCACCATCATGGTCAGCAAGGCGTAGGAGGCAATATTGAACGGCACACCGAGAAAAACGTCGCCAGAGCGTTGGTAGAGCTGACAGGATAGACGTCCACCGGCGACATAGAATTGAAAAAGGGTGTGGCAGGGCGGCAATGCCATGGCATCAATTTGGGCAACATTCCAGGCGCATACAATATGTCGGCGAGATTCCGGGTTATTTTTTAGGTCGCTCAGCAGGCGTTGAATCTGGTCAATGTGGCCGCCATCGTAATCTGGCCAACTGCGCCACTGGTAGCCGTAGATCGGCCCAAGATGGCCATCCTTGTCGGCCCATTCATCCCATATTCTTACGCCATGCTCCTTAAGGTAAGCAACGTTGTCATCACCGCGGAGAAACCACAAAAGCTCATGGATAATGGACTTAAGATGGAGTTTTTTGGTGGTCAGCATTGGGAAGCCCTTGCTGAGATCGAAACGCATCTGGTGACCAAACACGCTGAGGGTCCCGGTGCCGGTGCGGTCTCCTCGACGTTCACCGTGATCAATGATTTGCTGAACCAGGCGTAAATAATTATTCATTGAGCAGTTTTCGCTTGGGTTCGGTAAGCATATATCAGCATGCCAACACCGGTGATGATGAGAGGCCAGGATAATACCTGGCCCATAGTGAGCCAATCGCCGGCGATAAACCCGATATCCCGATCCGGTTCTCGAAACCACTCAACGATGGAGCGGAAGGTGCCATAGCCTGCGAGAAACACCCCAGTGACCGCCATTGGCGGGCGCGCTTTACGGGAAAATACCCAGACAATGATAAACAGCAGCAATCCTTCCAGCAGTGCCTCATACAACTGGGACGGATGGCGGGCTAGGTGGTTTAGGCTGCCTGATAGATATTGTTCCTGAAGTTGCAGTGCGGTGTAAGAGAATTCCAGCGAATCTGGGAAAATCATCGCCCAGGAAACGTCAGAGGGTCGGCCCCACAGTTCGCCACCAATGAAGTTGCCGATCCGGCCGAAAAATAGCCCCGGGGCAATCATCGGAATCAGAAAATCCGCAACTTGGTGGTAGGGTTTGCCGGTTTTTCGCACAAACCATGCAAACGCCAATCCAACACCAATCAGGCCACCATGGAATGACATACCGCCTTTCCATATCTGATAGATCCGGTGTGGGTCCTTTAGAACTTCGGCAAAGTCATAAAAAATGAGGTAACCAATACGGCCACCAAGTACCACCCCTAACACCCCATAAAACAGCATGTCGCTAACTTCCGCTTCGGTCCAGCCGCTGCCGGGTTTGCGCGCACGGTAGTTTGCCAACAGCAAAAAGGTCACGAAGCCCAATAAGTACATCACGCCGTACCAGTGAATTTTCACTGGGCCAAGGCTGAGCAATACGGGATCAAAATCGACGAGAAAAGGCATGGTGGAATTCTACCCGAGTTTGCCGCCCGGAAGGATTTTGCCGCCCAGTGAGTATTGACGTGTTGCGCAGGCGTCGGGTTTTTGTAAACAAATAGCATCATTTGGACTAATGGCAGTCCGATTTTCTTTCTGGCCCCGCTATACTGAAAGCTGTGTGGGTCATCAATAATAAAACGGACAGCCTGTGAATCGTCTAGGCGACGCCCCAAGCCCTTATCTGCAGCAACACGCCGGCCAGCCAGTACATTGGTGGCCATGGAGTGATGACGCTCTGGCGGCGGCCAGGGAACAAGACCTCCCGGTGCTACTTTCTATTGGCTATTCAGCCTGTCATTGGTGTCACGTGATGTCCCACGAGTCATTCGACAATCCTGAAACCGCTGAGGTGATAAACGAGCACTTTGTGGCGATCAAGGTCGATCGGGAAGAACGCCCGGATCTAGACCGGATCTACCAGCTCAGTCACCAAGTGCTCACTGAGCAGCCTGGTGGTTGGCCCCTGACTTTGGTGCTTGACCCGCACACGCAAACGCCTTTTTTCGCGGGTACCTATTTCCCAGCCGAGGGTCGCCACGGTGTTCCCGGGTTTTCTGAGGTTCTGGTGAATATCAGTAAAGCGTGGAATGAAAAACGCGATGCATTAAATGGTCAGACCGAGAAGTTACGGGATTTTCTATCCCGCTCCGCCCAGGCCACGCCGACAGACCGGCCGCTCACTCTAGACCCAGGCAGTGCGGCACTCAATAATCTGAAACGCCAGTATGACCCGATTCATGGCGGCTTTGGCTCAGCGCCAAAATTCCCCAACGCCCCATTGCTGAAATTTCTAATGGACTGGTCTGGGTTTGATCGTGACCAGCGTGCTGAAGCCGATGCAATGGTGATAAACACGCTAAAGAAGATGGCTGCGGGCGGACTGTTCGATCAGTTGGGCGGGGGCTTTTTTCGCTACAGTGTTGATGGCGCTTGGAGTGTTCCTCATTTCGAAAAAATGCTCTCAGACAACGCCCAGCTTTTGTCCTTGTATGCCGCAGCAGGCCAACGGTATCAGCGGCCAGACTTTGTGCGGGTTGCGCGCAGAATTGCTGGCTTTATGGAGCGTGAATTGAAGGCTGGCGGCGGTGGGTTCATCACGGCCCTGGACGCTGACAGTGATGGCGAGGAAGGTCATTATTATCTGTGGGAACGAGAAGAAATTCAGACGAAGCTCAGTTCCGTGGAAGCCCAAATAGCAGGCGCTTTCTGGGGTTTAGATCAGCCCCCCAATGTCGGGGACAAGCACTGGCATCTGGGCAGCGGACAAACGCTGGATAAGCTGGCCAGGAAAATGGGTGTCGGTCGATCACTAGCTGAAGAGTGCCTTGTCAACGCGCGCCGAAAGTTGCTTGGACATCGACGTTTGCGTCCAGCTCCCATGAGAGATGACAAGGTCCTAAGCGCCACCAATGGTTTGGCGATTAGCGCATTGGCGAGCGCAGCGAGAATTAGCGGTAACGAAGCGCTGGTGACCACAGCGCAGAAGGCGTTGGACTTTATTCGTGCCAGGCTGTGGGTAGACGGGCGACTGCTGGCTGTGGCGCGGGGCTCGCGCAGCTACCAGATGGGGTTTTTGGACGATTACGCGTTTCTGCTTGATGGTGTGCTTGAGATGCTGGCAACCTCATTTCGACCGGCTGACTTGGAGTTTGCCCAACTTTTGGCCCGAGCACTGTTGACCCACTTTGAAGACCCTTATCAGGGCGGTTTTTTCTTCACTGCCAGTGATCATGAAACGTTAATCCAACGTCCCAGACCTTTACAAGATGATGCCACCCCAGCGGGAAATGCCGTGGCTGCGAGGGGGCTGCTGCGGCTAGGGAGACTGCTGGACAACCTGGTTTACGTTAACGCTGCAGAACGCACTCTGAAGTGTGCTTGGGATGAGTTGCAGCGATCGCCACAGGCGTGTGGAGCGATGCTGGGGGTACTTGACGAATGGCTTAACCCACCGGCCGTTGTGGTGCTTCGCGGTGATAAAGACCAAATTCAACAGGTACGCCGGGATCTGGCCAATGAGGCGATTATCCGGTCCCAGGTGTACGCTTTAGATCCAGCATCACTGATTCAACGTTACCCAGTTGAGGGACCCTTCACTGCCTACCGCTGCGACGGCACCCGTTGCTCGGCGGCCATTCTCGACCCGGCAAAATTTGCTGCCGCTTAACTAACGCTCACAAACCCAATACCGAAGGTCCCTGTTCAAACACGATGTCTACTGCGATGCCGGCCTGAGCTAGGCGTTCCAAGTCAGCAGCTAGGCGTTCGCCCACAACCCCTTTCTCGTTCAACAGCGCGACGGCACCTGGGTAGTCTCCATCACCCTGTAAGGTCAAGATAAGCTCGCCCAGCTCTGCCATCGCTTTGGCCATAGCTGCAAAGTCTACGGCGTATGTCTGGTCTTGGGCGTTGTGGACAAATGCGCCCCGCTCGGCGAAGTAGTTGAACCGAACCATGTTGGCTTTGCCGTGAGCCGAGGATGCGCCGAACCGCACTGAACGAAAAATGCTGGCAAGGAAGGTGACGTAGTAATCTTCGAGCGATCCTTCCAGTTCGCCTTTTTCGTGCAGTCGGGTCACCATATATAGCCCCAAAATGTCGGCTTTACCCTCCTCAAGAGCGGAGGCGGTTTCCTTTAACGCCTGTCGCACGGTGCCGTTTCCATCCAGGGTATTTTTTATTCCCAATCCATGAGCCACTTCGTGAAACATGGTGTTGGCGAAAAATGCATCAAAGGTAATGTGGTTGCGCTGGGAAGGTGAAATCAACACCTCGCTGATCGGCAGTAATATTTTGTCGAACTTGGCGCGCATCGCATTTTTTAATTGTAGTCGGCGGGTGCCTTTAGCGAGTTGGACGCGCTCGTCATTGGGCAAATTAATGGCGATGGTTTTTGACCCTGCATTGCAGTCGCCGGCATAGTAAATGACGTCGTAGGCGTTTAAATCAGCGTCTGAACCGGGGCTTTCGGCTTTGTAAGCATCCCCAACTGGCAATCCTCGCTGCAGTTCCGGCAAAAAGTTGGCGAAGCGGGCTAACTGCTCGCTCCATTGTAGGTCTTTGACCAGTACGTACCCCTCGAAGGCAGCCCGGTAGCCAAACAGCTGGTCCTCATAGGTTTCGATTGGGCCGATGACCAGTTCAACGGGATTGGACTTGTTGTCCATCCACGCCATATCGGAGGCGAAGTAATCGTTACTTAAGAATGCGTCTGCCCGCAGTCGCAGGTAGTTGGCAAACCCTGGGTCCTCCGCCAAATCTGCCCCTTGCCTTAATAACTGAGCGGCCCGTCGAAGTTCCGGGCCGAAGGCTTCGCTGTAGCTATGCAGGTGTAATTGACCGCTGTTATTGCGGCGCACCAACGAATAGAGTCCGTCCTTGCCTGGCTGCTGCCATTCCTCGAATTCTTCTTTGGTCATATCGGCGGGATAGAAA
>CAZLJY010000187.1:0-9465 GCA_964559945.1 uncultured Gammaproteobacteria bacterium
ACCGCCGAATTCGTTTTGACCGTAATGAACCCTAGCAGCACAGCCAGACCAATGATCTGGGCTCGGTCAAAAGGTGATGCCACCGTTGCTCAGGCCGCGGCGCAAGCGCGAGCAGACTTGGGAATCGAAGTATCAGCACCTCAACGGGGCTGGCTCAATCTCCCACGCAGTCGAATTTTTTCAACCTATCCGGTGGGTTTGTTCTACGCCTGGACCTGGGTTAACCCAGCAGCTCAGTGCCTGGTGTATCCGCACCAGGAAGCCGTTGGACCAGATTTACCCAGAGGCAGCAACCGGGGCACCGGTCGGCCGGAGCTCAGCGGCGACGAAGAGTGGTCTGGATTGCGAGACTATCAAGCGGGAGATCCGTCCCGCTCGATTGCCTGGAAGGTGGTGGCACGTAGCGACCAAATGGTGACCAAAACCTTTAGCGACCACCACAGTGAGCAACTGCATCTGGACTTCGATCGATTAGAAGGATTGGATACCGAACAACGCCTGTCCCGTTTATGCCGCTGGATTGTGATGGCGGAAGACGAACAACTGGACTATGAACTCATCCTGCCCGGCCAACGCCTGGGCCCTGATCGTGGCACCGACCACCAACACCAATGTCTACGAGCTTTGGCCGAATATCCCAGCTAAAACCAGCACCTGACTGGCAGACTTTCTGCTGGCTGGTTGCATCCATGGTGTTGGCGGTGCTGCCTCATCTATCGCGCCTCCCCTGGTGGCTGCCGCTAGTGTTTGTCGTGGCCGTCATTGAACGCGGCAGTCATTACCATCGCCCGCGTCAACCGTTAGCTGGCTGGATTCGGCTGATCATTACCGGCCTATGTGTGGCAGGCCTGGTCCTGCACTACGGGACCATTCTCGGCCGCCAGGCCGGTGTCGCCCTACTGTGCACCATGTTGGCACTGAAACTCTCGGAGACGTTTCGTTCCCGCGAGGTGTTTTTACTGATTTCCCTGTCCTACTTTATTGTCATCACGCAGTTTTTGTTTGATCAGTCGGTTTACTTAGCTCTTTATCTGTTGGCAGTCACGGTGCTGATTACCGCAACCCTGATTGTTAACGAAGGCCAACCCGCTCGCGACCTGGAAACCGAAGCCGGCGAGCAGGCAGGTGCGGTGGACACGCTGCGACGTGCCGGTTGGATGCTAGTTCAGGGCTTACCTCTCATGCTGGCCCTGTTTCTGTTGTTTCCTCGACTCTCCTCCCCCCTTTGGGGAGTGCCAGAAGATGCGCTTTACGGCAAGACGGGCATCTCCGACCACATGGAGCCTGGCAGCATCCGGGATCTTTTCATTGATGACTCACCCGCGTTTCGTGTGGACTTCAAGGGCGCCGCCAGACCTGCCCAGAACTTATTGTATTGGCGCGGACCGGTGCTCTGGCACTTTGATGGCGCAGCCTGGTGTCGCGAGGCGCCGTGTGACCGGGACTCTCGAAGACTCCCTGAACCAAGACGACTCGATAAAATAGCTGGAGAAATTATTCAACCTATCCGGTACACGGTGACCATGGAGCCTAGTCAACAAATTTGGCTTTTTGCGCTTGATACACCGGTGCGGACACCGGGCAGACGTTTCGGGCTGGAAATAGACTACACGGTGCATCGAACCCCTCCCGTGACGCGTACCTTGTCTTACGACATGACCAGCGATCTTGGATACCAAAAAAATCAGCAGATCGACCGTTGGCTCACCCGACCGGGCTTACGACTACCTAGCGGCCGCAACCCCCGAACGTTGGAATACGCTACCGAATTAAAAACGCGACATGGGGACGATTCCCTGGCATTGGTTCAGGAAGTGCTGCAGCGGTTTCGCCAAGATAACTACCAGTATTCTTTTACACCGCCACCATTGGGGTTTCACAGCATCGATGATTTTCTGTTTGAGACCCGAGAGGGTTATTGCGAATACTACGCCTCAGCCTTTACCTTTTTAATGCGCGCCGCCGGCATCCCCGCGCGGGTGGTCACCGGTTATCAAGGCGGTGAATATAATGGCAATCCGGAGTACTTATTGGTCCGCCAGTCTGATGCCCACGCCTGGTCAGAAGTATGGATCGAGGGTGCTGGCTGGCGGCGGGTAGACCCAACAGCCGCTGTGGCACCGGACCGTGTAGACCTGGGCGCAGTTGGGGCAATGGCGGGACAGCGACGCGGGGTCTGGGATTTCGATTGGGTTAGGCAGCTGCGCAATCAAATGGACTCAGTACATCGGCTATGGACAGATTTTGTTCTCAAATTTGACCAAGCTAGACAACGATCTTTGTTTAAGCCGGTGGGGATAGAGGAACTGTCGCCAAGCACCTCGGTGCTAATTTTGACCGCCATCACGGTGTTGTTATCCAGCATCGTGATGTGGTTGTTGCTGCGTGTGCAATGGTTGGGCGGCTTGGATCCGGCGGCCCGGGAATATGCACGATTTTGCCGCAAACTGGCCCGCAGGGGTTTACCGCGAAACATCGCAGAAGGCCCGCGAGACTATGCCCGACGAGCCGGCGCGCATTTCCCGCCGGTTGCCCAACAGATCGACAATATTACCTCCCTGTACGTCAAGCAAAGATACCGCGCTGGCAGCGGCGACACAGACCTTCGAGACCTTCGGAGCGCGGTACGAGCACTGCGGATTCGACGCCAAGCTGGAAAAAACACTAGGAAAGTTTTGCGTTAACGCAAGAGATACTGTATAAATAAACAGTGACTCAGAAACTGACAAAACGCCAGCAGGAGATACTCGACTTTATCTCTGATGTGCAGCAACGTAAAGGGTATCCCCCCACTCGAGCCGAAATTGCCCGACATTTCGGCTTTCGATCACCCAATGCTGCAGAAGCTCATTTGCGGGCGTTGGAAAAAAAGCAGGTGATTCAGCTCAAAAGCGGCGTCTCCCGAGGCATTCAACTAACCGAAATGCAATCCAGCATGACAACCAGTGGCCTTAAGCTACCGTTGGTTGGGCGAGTTGCTGCCGGCAATCCCATTTTGGCTGCTGAAAATATTGAACAACACTTTGCAGTAGACCCTCACCTATTCAGACCTTCACCAGATTACCTGCTCCGAGTGCAGGGACTTAGCATGCGCGATGCCGGCATCTTGGATGGTGATCTGTTGGCTGTACACCGTACCCCAGAGGCCAACAACGGGCAGATTGTGGTGGCCCGTATTGACGATGAAGTCACCGTCAAACGTTTTTACCGGCGCGGTTTGAAGGTTGTTCTAAAGGCCGAAAACCCAGACTTTGACCCTATAGAAATAGATTTGCGCAAACAGGAAATGGCCATCGAAGGCCTGAGTGTTGGCGTCATTCGCGCCACCCACTGAACCCAGAGAAGTTTCGTTTTCTCCATGGTGCTTCACCAGAACTGTCTGCCCCCCAGCATTTGTCACTCAGCGCCCTGTTCGTTGGAGACTTTTTATGCCTGACAACACGGCGGCTGACCTTAATCTGCTGAAAAAAAAACTCCGAAGCCTGACCCGGCCTAGCGGCAGACAGCGCCGTCTACCCTGTGACAACCCCCAACTGAGTGAACAGCTACCCCTAGGCTGGCCACGGGGCGAACTGAGCGAAATTCTTTTTCCTTGCATGGGTATTGGTGAATTCAGTCTACTGGCGCCGGCCCTGGCTCAATTAACCCACAACAACGAATGGCTAGCGCTGATTAATCCACCCCACAGCCTGCAGGCCAGCGCATTACAACGCTGGCAATGGAATCTTCAGCAAGTGTTGGTGATCAATAGCGCGGGACAGGCCGATACTTTATGGGCCATGGAGCAATGCCTGCGCGCTGGCGCCTGTGGTGCGGTGCTCAGCTGGGTCGCCCAACCCGAAGACCGCCAGCTACGAAGATTACAACTGGCCGCCGAACATGGCGGAAGTGCCGGCATATTGTTCAGACCGCTACATACCCGCCAGCAACGATCCCCTGCCGCCCTACGGCTTTGCCTACAGCCTCTGGGGCAGAGACGTCTGCGCAGCACGGTCATCAAACAACGCGGACAGCGGGGACAGCCAGAGCGCACCCTCGTCATCTAGTGACCTATCACTGTCATTCACTGAATATGTCCAGTCACTAGACACCCATGTCCGATTCACCCCCATTCACTGACGGCCTATGGTTGTGCATCCATCTCAAACAACTTGCCTTGGATGCGGTTTTGCGCAGCCTGCCGCTGCAACAAAACGAACATCAACGCCCATTAATCGCGGTGGTGGATCAACGAGGCAGTCAGCGGTGGATCACTCAGTTTGATGAGGCATTGAAACCCCTAGGCATTCATCATGGCCAAGGCCTGGCAGCAGCCTATGCGCTAGCACCGCAGCTACAAACCCTACCGCGCCAGCCCAGAGCTGAACGCCAGGGTTTGCTGCAAGTGGCGAACTGGGCCTGTCAGCTCAGCAGTCAGGTCTGCTTATATTCCCCTGACATGGTACTAGTTGAGCTCAGCGGCAGTCTGCGTTTACTGGGTAAAGACTGGCGACAGATGATCAAAAAAGGGGTCACTGAAACCGGTTATACCGTTGGCCTAACGGCTGCGCCTACCTTGACCAGTGCTCGGGTATTGGCAAGAGCACAGCGCTATATTTTGCTACAACAGATCACTCCACTGCCGCCGGTGCTCAAGCAGTTACCTCTTCAACACCTGGAGTTATCGACCGATACCGCCGCTGGTCTTTCAAGCCTGGGGTTACAGTCCCTGGGAGAACTGCTGGAGGTGCCTAGGGATGGACTGCTGCGTCGTTTCGGAAAAACACTGTTAACCCACCTTGATCAGCTCACTGGTGCCGGGCTGGAAACGCTGCCGGTTTACCAACCACCTCAGCAGTTTGAATCCACTCTGGAGCTGTCCAGCGAAGTTCATAACACCGCGGCACTCATTTTTGCTGTGCAAAGACTGTTAAAAGAACTGGAGGATTTTTTACGTGCCCGGGACCAAGCATTGGCATCGTTCGAACTGGGCCTGCAATACAGCCACGGTGAAACACTGTGGTTGAAATTCGGCTTATTGGAATTGGAGCGCGACGCCCAGCGACTGTTATCGCTAAGCCAGGAAAGGCTCAATCAACTGAAGCTGCAGGCGCCGGTACGCCAGATCATTCTGCGCGCGGCACAATTGTTTGACCATGCCCCGATAGCAGCAGACCTGTTTGCCAGCAGCCAGTCATTAAACGAGCTCAACCGCCTATTGGAAAGACTGCGCTCAAGGCTGGGGGAAAAATCGGTCTGCGGGCTTAGTGGCTGGGCCGATTATCGGCCGGAAAAAGCAACCCGTTCATGGCCTGTGAATGAAACCAGCGCTCAAGATATAACCGTGGTCAACGAAAGGCCTGTGTGGATCTTGGATCAGCCCGAACCCCTATTGGGTTGTCCGGGACAAATTATTAATGGCCCTGAGCGTATCGAGTCCGGCTGGTGGGATGGCAGTGATATTCGACGGGATTACTATGTTGTGGAGAAATCTCAGGGACAACGACTCTGGGTTTACCAGGACTGCCGCTCAAAAGCGTGGTTCAAACACGGCTTATTCAGTTAGCCCCCACCGCTACATCTTCCAACACATCAAAATCCTTCAACTCCACCTCACCGAGATTTTGTCGAAACTCCAACACAAAACTCTCTAAAACATCAAAATACTCAGGACCTGAAAGCTCCCAGTTATAGCCGGTAGAGTCAGCCACCTGCACTCGCAATGCACCCACCTTACCTAAACGGGAGCCCGTCACCTCCCGTTTCTGCTTTCGCACCCAAAGCTCACGTCTCTTTAACGCCGCCAGATCCCCAAACTCTTCCTGCAAGTTCTCATAATGCTGATTTGCCAGCGCCTGCTCCTCTTCCCTCAAGGCCAGCAATACCTCATCCCTGGCTGTGGCTATTCGATCATCACCGTGGGTCGCCGCTAGTTTCAACCAGGCATATGCCAAGGCCCAGTCCTGCTCAACGCCAATACCCTTGATATACATCAACGCGATGCTCTTCTGTGCATCCTTATTGCCATAACGGGAGGCTTGTTTGAATTTCGCCAGCGCATCACGCTCAAAGCCGTCCTGCAGTGAGCGGGCTGCTCTAATTAAATCGGCTTGATCGGGGGTGGCAAAGATCGGCGGCCTGGCATGAGCGCCAAAGGTGATGATCAATGCCAATATCAGTAACGCGCCGAAAACTGCTTTACCAGGCTGCCATCTTTCACTTGCTGAAGCCATGATCCATATTCTCCAATCACGCTGCTAACGCAGCCTTCGAAAGCCGTTGTCCAGAGTCGTATCTTAAACCTTACCAGGGAGTGCAACATTGTGCGGTGCGCAAATGCACGAAAACTCCCGTAGACCTAATTTACCGGATTTTCCTTCCTCACTCCACGCTTTGCCCCTCATTCTCCAGTGCCCTCGGGCCCTCGGATTAGCAAACGACGAACCAACGCCACCATCTGCAGCACCAGCACCAAGCAAAATGGAATGGCGCCGGCAATGGCCACCTGCTTATTGACGTCCACCTCTGAACGCAACACAAGCGCTAAAGCCAATAACAGCATCAAAAGGCCCCACACCCAGCCCATCGTTGGTAGCCACCCTCCTGCCAGGCGCCGCATCACCCAGGTTGCTGAATCGGCACTGGTGACTAAAAACACGGCCAAGGTCAGCAGACTCACCCAAGCCAGCACAGCGCCGCCAGGTAGCTGGGCATACCAAACAAACAGCGGGGCTGTGTAATGTTCGCTCAACGCATTGGTGAGCAACCCTGGGTTGGCCTGTTCAAACGCCAACCCGCCGCCGCCAAAAGCACCAAACCACAGCAAGGAAACGACAACGGGAACGCCAATCACACCCGCTAGGTATTGGCGTATCGAACGCCCACCACTAATGCCCGCCAGAAAAATGCCAACAAAGGGCGTCCAGGCAATCCACCACAGGAGGTAAACCACCGTCCAACCCTCTGCCCAAGCAGTTCCGCCATCACCATCTCGAATCAACCCAATGGACCAGGCAGGTAGTGCTTTGAGATATAACCAAATACTGTCGACCAGCAAACTCAGTGCAGTACGCCAGTCAACCACACACCACAGCCAAATCATCAGCGAAAAGGCTAGCGCCATGTTGAATAGGCTCAAAAACCGGATACCACGACGCAGTCCGCTACTGGCGGATAACAGCGATAAGGTTCCAAGCACCACCAACAACAACCAGCCAGGCAGACTCGCTCCGTTCTGCGCGGTCAACCCAACCCGCAGAAGATCTACCCCATTGGCCAAAGACCCGGCCACCCCAAACAATACTGCCAACAAAGCAACAACGTCGAAAAAACGCCCGCCAAGACGAATCCAACGGGATCGAACATCACCTCCGCTAAGAGACTGGATCAGAAAAGTACCGTGACCTAAATCCGAGTTCCGGTCATCCGACCCTGCTGACAAATCTGCCGGAGAATTGGCGCTGCCTGTTCGAATCTGCGAACCCAGACAGGCAAAGGCCAAACCGGCAATTGCATAGACCGCCCAGGCGTGAATACCCCAATGCAGAAACGTCAACCCTAGCGCTCTACTCGCCCGATTCATCGAACTGCCACTGATATCCTCAACGCCAACCATGGCCGGTTGTTGTAGATAGTGACTCAGAGGCTCAGCAAGCCCCCAAAACACCAATCCTGTGCCCATCCCCGCGGCAAATAGCATCGCCAACCACGCCAACACACCGAATTGGGGTTGACTGGTCCCAGCGCCCAATCGAATCGCCCCCCAGGGGCCTATGACCAGCACCATGGACAACACTACGGCCGCAGAACAAAGCCATAACACCCAGTGGCCTGCGACGGACACAACCCACTGGGTTAGTCCGGCGATTGCGTTTGCCACAGCTTCAGGAAATAACAGCAGAACCGCGGCGATCAGGCCTGCCCATACCAAGGTCAAAATGCCTGAAAGCTTAGCTCTCATGGACCCGGACAACTGAAAAGAGGTCAACCAGTAAAATACCCTCAATCGGGGCGTTCACCGAGTCTGCAACCGATAAAGAAAATGGTGAAATAACGACTCCAAGGGTTGCCGACTGCGTGACAAGCGATGAGCGTCATCAAGGATATGTAGTGGCGCTGAGTGTTCGCTGGCCCATCGCTGCACTTGAGCAAGCGGCACAACCTCATCATGCCAGCCATGAACCACTTCAATAACGGGCACCTGAACGCCATAGCCGATATCTTCATAGCCAGGCCAATAGACCGCAGGCACCATCAGGAATAACCCCTCAACGGTCAGCTTGCGTGCCGCTATCACCGATACAACGCCGCCCATGCTAGAACCACTAAGCACACATCTAGACGGGGCCTTTTCCTCCACCAACTCAAGGAGTTGGTCGACTCGCCGTTCGACATCGTTATCACCGTAATCTGGGGCGACCACATCCCAGCCCGCCGCTTCGGCCAATGGGCGCAGCCATTGAATTTTCTCCGCCATAGGCGAACTGTCCATGCCATGGGACATCACCATTAGCGACTGATTCACGATTTATCTTCGATTGGCATTTTTGCCCCAAGATGGGATTGCCCGCGCTCACGCGCAAGTTTCATTTGGCGGGCTCGTTCCAGCAATGAGGAACGACGCTTTTCATCCACCCGATCAAAACAATGAGGACACGAGACGTGTTGTTCATATCGCTGATCGGCCAAATCCAGATCCGTCAACGGCATGCGACAGTTAAAACACTGTTGATGGGAACCGGCTTCAAGCTGATGATCAACGGTGACTCGATCGTCAAACACAAAACACTCACCCTGCCAGCTACTTTGTTCTTCGGGCACTCGTTCGAGATAATTCAAGATTCCGCCACGAAGATGATAGACCTCTTCAAAGCCCTGAGATTTCAGCAATGCGGTGGCCTTCTCGCAACGGATCCCGCCGGTACAGAACATCGCGACCCTAGGTTGAGTGGAGGCATTCAAATTCGCTTTAGTCCACTCAGGAAATTCGCGAAATGATTCCGTCTCAGGAGCAATGGCGCCGGCAAATGAGCCAAGATGGGTTTCGTAGCGATTTCGGGTATCCACCACCACTACATCGGGTTCGGCAATCAGCTGATCCCATTGCTCTGGCTCAACGTACTGTCCCGTCTCGCTGTCGTTATCCAGAGCCTGGCCCATAGACACGATTTCCTTTTTCAGGCGAACTTTGAGTCGATGAAAAGGGGCCTTTTCGCTGCAGGTATTTCGCCGCATCAACTGTTGAAATCCTGCCTCATGCAACAGGGCGAAGGCTTCATCGATGGCCTTGGAGCTGCCCGCGATGGTGCCGTTAATGCCCTCCCCGGCTACCAAGACAGTGCCAAGCAACGAAGGCCCGATGGCGGGCTGACGACATTGAATCTGCCCCATCGCAGCATATAAATGATCCACCAGATTCTGGGGATCGTCCACTGGCCGAAATTCATAAAAGGCGGCAATTTGCCAAATGCCATGATCATTTGATGG
>CAZLJY010000188.1:0-9248 GCA_964559945.1 uncultured Gammaproteobacteria bacterium
CCCAATTGGTAACCCGCTTGTTTCAAAACATCTAATAGCAGGGTTAAATTTGCCACAACGTCGTCGACCAAAAGAATACTAGCGCCGCGGGAGGTTACGGGCGTTGGCAATGTAGCAACGTCGGTTTCTTTGACGGTTGCTGTGGTTAGTATTGCGCTGTCATTCATTAGGTATCTGCTCGTTACCATTTGTTTCATGGGCAATTCACTTTGCCAATCTAGGGTGAAGTTCGCGCCGCACAATCAAGGCTCAACACCACCTGGATGGTTCTATCGTGACCGCTACAAACACTTACATCGACACCACCGAGCAATCCCTTAAGGCCTTAGTGATTGAAGACGACCTGCGGTTAGGGGCAATTCTTCGTAAGACATTATGGTTAAAAGGCTATGCCCAGACCCATTTGTCCCAACGCTGCGGAAACGCGGTGGCATTGCTTGATACTTTTGGCCCCAAAGATATTGATCTGGTGATCTGCGACCTAGTGCTACCCGATGGTGATGGGTTCTTGTTGCTGTCCTACCTGGCTGATCGGGGATACACGGGGAAAGTCATCATTATTAGTGGCAATGATCCAAGACTTTTGACCACCGCCGCCACCCAGGCTGAGTTTGGTGGACTTGATGTGATTGGGGTCCTGGCGAAGCCTTTTTCTCTACACACGTTGGTAGAAATGATTACGACAGTGGAAGGCGGGGAGGTGGTGCGTCATTCTGTGAACGGCTTTAAATTCACCCTTAATGGCTTTGATCAAGCATTAGCGAATGGGGATATTCGGGCGCGGTTTCATCCAATCGTCGATGCATGCACCCGGCAAATGACAGGGATAGAAGCCCTTGCCCGCTGGGAGCACCCCCATCACGGGTTGATTTCCCCAGCGCATTTTATGCACCAAGTCGAAACCTCGTCGCTATCGGATGAATTTTTGCTGGAGATGTTGCGCCAGGTGTTGAACGCCCAGCAACGCTTAGCCCAAGCCGGTTACTTGGTGAATGCTGCGGTCAATGTAGGTAGTGGCCAACTGAGTTCGCTGAGTCTAACCAATCGGTTTATCTCACTGATACGGGATTTTGATGTGGCACCCGATAGCGTGGTTTTAGAAATCACGGAAACCCAGGGCTTTGGTGAGCCCAGAGCCGCCATGGAAACCCTAAACCGACTGCGTCTGCAAGGTTTCCGGCTATCTGTGGACGATTACGGCACTGGCTTTTCCAGTTTAGAGCGTCTTCGAAGCCTGCCGTTTACTGAGCTGAAAGTGGACCGGCAGTTTGTCGCCGGTGCGGCCTCAAGTACCGAACTGACCGCGATTTTGCGACATTGCGTGGAATTAGCTGACCAATTTAATCTGGCAACTGTCGCCGAGGGCATTGAATCCATCGAAGATTGGCAATTGGTAAAATCTCTCGGTTTTGGCGAGGCTCAAGGGTTTTACTTCAGTAAACCCTTGGAATTGGAGGCGCTTATCGCCTGGCCGCAGCGGCAAATAATGCCGTTGCCGGTCCGTTCGGTGGCCCCTGAGTCCCATTCCACAGATCAGTTTCAACGTTTTCAAATGTGAACTTTTTACGTTGTAATTCCAATGCTTAGCTAATTTTGATTAAGATACCGCTATGAACGCCGAAAATAACGCCATGAATGCCAAAAACCATTTCCGATCACTGGCCCAAAATCCCGCACGTTGGTCTCTGGACCTTGGTGTTACTCGGATGATTTTGGTTTTGTTGACTGCTGCAGTATTCCCGGCCTGGGCGCAATCGGATTCCATGATGGATTTCATTGAAGTGGCCCTAGAGGATGAGCGTGATCCCGGTGTGGTCACCGGTGAATTACTCGACCAAGGCTATGAGCCTGCTCGGGCAGCCCAGGCTGTGGCTTCGGCCTGGGGGGATTGTAATGCTGCCCAGGCGGCAGTGGCAGTGGCGGTTACAAGAGAGCCCGGTAGCGCAACCGATGTGGTTACCGCGGTGGGTTCGGCCGATGGCTGCGGCTGCGGCGCCAGCAGTGGTTGGGCCCGGAGCCAACTAGATCAGCGCATCCGATTCTCAAGCCCGCAACGCCCAATCGCACTGGCCCAGAGCTGCAGTTGCATGGCCGCAGCGGTTGAGGCAGGCACTGCGGCAATGCCACAGCTGGCCGATGCTATTGTGCTGGCAGGGGTTGAGGCACTGCAAAGAGACACGCTAGCACGTGACTCCGTAGGTGAACGTGGCGGTAGCGACAATGAGAGTTGGTTGCCAAACCCAGATTTTCGGGAAGCGAAGACATTTCGTCGCATACCTGAGGCGTGCTCAGCCGACAGGGATGATGATGATGATTTTGAACTATCGAGTCAGTGGGTCGCTGCGGCGCCCGGCAGCGTCGCGCCGGCGCACCAATGCACCAACCAGCGAGACGACGACAACAACGCCACCGATGACCTAATGTTGCGGGAGTTTTCGGCAGATTCCTCAGGCGGTGGCCACGCATGGTTTGTGAATCATTCTGAAAACACTGTGGATCTTGCTGCTGCTGGTTACCGCTTAGGTATCGCGTACCGGGATCAGGATCAGGCATCGGTTGTGCTGCCGCTCATTGGCGAGGTTGCTCCGGGTGAAGGCTTTTTAGTGGCCGCCCAAAATTCAGCGTTGGCGGAGAAAGCCAATCAGGTGGTGCCCCATTTGGCGATGGCGCCAGGGGATTTTATGGATCTTCACCAACCAGTGTCGATTTCCAATTGTGAGTGCGCAGAGGCATTAACTGCCGCGGCGTATCGCGGTTCTCGCAATCGTGTTGCCGATAGCTCAGAAACAAGCCCTGCAGAACATAAGATGGAAAGGCTATTGGGTACCCACGAATATCTCAACGGTTACGTGGTGGATGCGGTAGGTAGCGTTAGCAATCAGGAGGTTCTCTCAACGCCGCTGTTCTCAGCAGATGCTCAGACTGCCCAGCTTGGCCGGCGTGTTCGACAGTGTGGTCGAGATTCCTTCGAGCTGGACGGGTTTTCCGCCGATGCCTGGCAAAATTCTGCTGCCTTGGATGGGCAGCGGGAATGTGCTGTGGTTCAAAATGATCTGCTGATAGCGGACCTTCTACTGGAAGAAGACGGCCGAGGTGCTTTACGTTTAGTGAACAGCTCAGCCTCCACCATCGATATGGGTGAGGTGGGCTACTTACTTGAAATTTACCCGCCGGAGTCTATTCGGCCGCGGGCGCAAATACCGTTAAGCGGTCTGGTGCAGCCCGGTGAGAGTTTTGTGGTGGCTCACAACGATATTGACGAATCGTTGAAAGATCAGTCCGATGAGCTAGATGGGGAGATGACTTTAGCCGACGCCTCTGCGGTGGTTCTGGCCCGTCGTAGCTTCCCTCGGCCGCTGAACTGTCAGCGTGAGTTAGCGGCGTTTGTCACCTCACCGGTTGACGTTCCGCTGTTCTTCGTAGAATTTTCCTCCATTGAGCGGCGCGATCCACTGGCCGAGCCGCCCAGGGTGGACCCTGTGGCGAGCCCCAACTAAGGGCTTGATTCACCAGTCCAGTGAGAGGTACTAAGGCGCCTCATTAAGGCGCTTGGGTGCTCGCAATGTAATGCATGTAACTGCGGGGTGTCCGAGCGCTGGCAGCGAGACTAACGTGAGCGGGTCCGAACTTGGCGTGACACCACTCGTGCCAGTACACCTTCCAATCCTTGCCGACAATATAGGCTTGTCCTGTGTCCCGTCGGTAGCAACCCCACACAGCGCCATGTTCCTGGCTGGCAGAGCATTGCTCGGCAATCTGGCTGCTGCCTACAACTTGGACATTAAAGCGAATGTTCTTCGTGGGAACGGCTAACAGTTCATCTTCCAGGACGCCAAAGGCATTACATCCGGCCCCTGTCTCCAAGTCTGGGGCTTTAACAGTTGCCACCATGGTGTAGCCTTCTGGTGTGCTGGCACAGGCGTTTAGCAACAGCGCCGCGGCCAGGGCGGCAGACTTGAGAATTGGGTGGTCGGTAAACGTCATGGTCGGCAATTCCTTTCGCACTGGCCCTGATGTGGGCTGAAAGGAGAGTCTTGCGAACCGAGGTAAGTGGCTTATTACCTTGGTAAAACAAAGCAAATCAGCAGGTAACTAAATGTATCCCTATGGCAGGAATGGCGGGAATTGAGTAACGTGTGCGCAAATTTTTCGCACAAGCAAAGGGAAATCAGCCCATGAAAACAGCCACCATTGAGACTAGTCGAGGAACCATTCGCCTGGAGTTACATGATCAAAAGGTTCCGGCTACCGTCGCCAACTTTGAAAAACTGTCAGGGGAAGGTTTTTACGATGGCTTGACCTTCCACCGCGTGATTCCTGATTTCATGGTCCAGGCAGGCTGCCCTGAAGGAACGGGTACCGGCGGTCCAGGTTACCGCTTCGACGATGAGTTTGATCCGGAACTTAAACACGACGGTCCCGGTGTGCTTTCGATGGCCAATGCTGGCCCGAATACCAACGGCTCTCAGTTTTTTATCACCCATGTACCTTGTCCTCATTTAGATGGCCGTCACTCGGTGTTTGGGCGGGTGCTGGAAGGACAAGATGTGGTGGACGCCATTACTCAGGGCGACACCATGACCCGAGTGGTGATTGCTGATGAGTAGTCGGTGGTTAACTCGAACCGCAATGCTGGGTGGGGCTGCTTTACTAATGGCCCAAGGCGTGTCGGGGAGGGATCTTCAGGAGGCCATTGGCAAAGACTACGACCAGCACTTAGGCCCGCTGTTTGAGCATTTCCATGCCAATCCAGAATTGTCCTTTATGGAGTTTGAAACCGCTGCGAGGATCGCCAGTGAACTTCGAGAGCTCGGTTATGAGGTCACTGAGGGAGTAGGCAAAACCGGTTTGGTGGCGTTGCTGAAAAACGGTCCGGGTCCATTGGTGATGATGCGAGCTGACATGGATGGGCTGCCGGTTGAGGAACTGACAGATCTGCCTTACAAATCTCAGGTGGTAAAAGAAAACTCTGAGGGTCAAAACTTCCCGGTCATGCATGCCTGTGGGCACGATGTCCATATTACCGCGCTGGTGGGTACCGCCCGTCAAATGGTCGCCAACAAGGATCAATGGTCAGGTACGTTAATGTTGGTCGGGCAACCGGCGGAGGAATGGAAAATTTCTGGCGCCAAGACGATGCGCGAAGATGGCATTTGGGAACGTTTTGGGCTGCCCGATTATGCGTTGGCTTTTCACGTCGCCGCCGACATTGAGGCCGGTAAAATTTACGCGGCTCCCGCCGCCGCTTTTTCCGGTGTAGACAGTGTGGACGTGATCGTGCGCGGTATTGGTGCCCACGGGGCCAGCCCCCACCGGGGTAAAGATCCCGTGGTGGTGGGCTCTCAGATAGTGTTGGCCCTGCAGACCTTGGTGTCTCGAGAGCTTTCGCCTAGGGAGCCAGGAGTGGTGACCGTTGGGGTTTTTAGGGGCGGTAATAAACGCAACGTCATCAGCGAAGAGGCTCGCCTGGAGGTTACCGTGCGATCGGATACCCAAGAGACGCGAACGCGGCTTCTTGACGGTATCCGGCGAATTGCCGAGCACGTAGGGCGTGCTGCTGGTCTGCCAGAAGATCGGCTGCCTATTGTTGAGAATAAAGGCACGCTGCCGGTCACCTTGAACCACCGCCCCTTGGTTGAGCGCTTAAATGGCGCCTGGCGAGAGGCATTGGGTGAGGAAATTTTCGTGGATTACGATCGCCAGGGTATGGGCGGCGAAGATTTTCCCTTTTTCACTAATGATCCAGCAATCCCCAGTGTGTATTTTGTCGTGGGTGGCACGCCGGCGGAAGATTTTGAGCGAGAGGCTGCCGGGGGCGCCCCTGTACCTTCCCATCACTCGCCACTATTTCGGATAGCGCCTGAGCCTGCGGTCCGATCTGGGGTGGCGGCTACCGTGGTTGCGCTGAAGGAGCTGATGCCGGTTTCCGGTTGATGCCAAGCGAATGGGTTTAGGCAAGATGACGAGCGCGACATGTTGGAATCGTTGACCGAGCAATTTAACCAGCTCATCGAGCAGGCAAGTCCCTGGTTGCTGACTAGCGTTGGTGTGGTGGCGCTGGTATTTGCCGCCTGGCTTGCTGACACGGTGGCAAAGCGGGTGATTACTCGTGCGCTGCATGCGCTGGCCAAAGCCAGTAAAAGCACCTGGGACGATGTGATCATTGAACATCGTGTGGTCGCCAGGTTAGCCCAGCTACTGGTTCCCATTGTGATCTACCTTGGTGCGCCCTGGGTGCCTCATCTGGGGGAGCAGGGCGTCAACATCATTCAAAACGTGGCCACCGCCTTGATGGCGTTGATCTTGGTGTTGGGCGTGAGCGCGATGCTCAACGCCCTCAACGCGCTTTATGATCGTCGTCCAAAGGCCCACCTGCATCCAATTAAAGGCTACATTCAGGTCGCCCAAATCGTTTTGTTCTGTGTCGGTGCCATCATGGTGATCTCCGCGGTCTTGGACAAATCACCGTTAATCCTGCTTTCCGGCTTGGGCGCGTTGACTGCGGTTTTGCTATTGGTGTTTCGAGACACGATATTGTCCTTTGTGGCTAGCATTCAGTTGGCTAGCTTAGATATGGTGAGAGTGGGCGATTGGATTGAGATGCCTCAGTACAACGCTGATGGTGATGTCATCGATGTGGAGCTGCACACAGTGCGGGTCCAGAACTGGGACAAAACCATCACCACCATTCCTACCCATAAACTGATTTCCGATTCGTTTCGAAATTGGCGGGGTATGTCGGCCTCTGGCGGTCGACGGATTAAACGATCGTTATCCATTGATATGGCTTCTGTGCGCTTTCTCACTGATGAGGAGGCGGATCGGTTCACCCGGTTTTCGCTACTGGAAGATTACATTACTGAAAAGCGTCAGGAACTGAGTGATTACAACAAACAGTTGGCAAAGCCGACGGACAAAGACGTCAATTTACGCCGTTTAACGAATCTCGGAACATTTCGAGCTTATGTCCACAACTATTTGAAAAACCATGATAAAATCCGTAAAGATATGACGTTGCTGGTGCGTCAACTGCAGCCGGGGGCCGAAGGCCTGGCGGTGGAAATTTACTGTTTTACTAGCACCACCCAGTGGGGCGAATACGAGGCAATTCAGGCCGACCTATTTGATCATTTGTTGGCGATACTACAAGAGTTCGGTCTTCGCGCTTATCAACAACCCGCTGGCCAAGATCTGCGGGATTTGCACTTGCCACAAGCGCCATCAATCGCTTCAAATTGAACCATGTTCCAGGGGTCTTTCGCGGTGGCGTTGGATCCATTCCGCATGTTCGTCCAGGGCCGCTTCGCCCAGGACTTTTAGGATGTCGCGTTTTTCTTGATCGGTTTCGGCGCGGTCCAGCTTGAGTCTCGCATCGCGAAACACCCGGTACATATAGGCGTATTGCTTTGACAACTCAGCCTCTGCGGTTTTGTTGGCGTAGAGCTCCCGTACGGCAACGCCCACTGACATTAAGCCAATGGCCACCAGTAGAGCCTGCACAAGGCGCTCATCCATAGCGAATTGCAACGCGGCAAGGGCGCTGGCGGCAACGATGCTGAGCCAGACACAACCGCGCACAATCTGCCGGGTCCGTTGGGCGGCCTTGGCCATGCGCCGCGAGCGAGACAAAAAGAACCCTAGTTGTCCATTGTGTTCGTCAGGACCAACCCAGTGGTTAATAGCCTCTCCCAAGTCTATTTGTGGGTCGCCCATGTCATCGGCGATGCCGACGTGACGCATCACATTTCGAATCCAACCAATTTCCAAATCTTGTTTTTGCAGAAAATTATCATGGGCAAAATCGTTTCGGTGACGTCCCGAGACCCCGGCTAAGCCCCAATAAAATTGCACCCGAAGCCCTTCAGCCAGGGCCCGGTAATCCAGGTATTTTCTGTGCCATTGGTTTCGGCCAGCGAGCCACGCCAACCCAAGTCCGGCGCCGAAACCCAGCAAAAATCCATAGATCATCAAGGGCTGATCCAGATCTGCGTAGGCGATAAACGCGCTGGTCATGGCTAATCCGAGCAGCGCCAACAACTTTAAGGCCGTGAGATATCGCCGCTGGTAAATGCTAGCCATCCCGTCGGAAGTAAAGAAATGTCGAGCGATATTGTCCAGCCCAGTACCTGGCTTAAAGGACGCCGACCACCCAGGTAAAAAATCTGGGTTGGCAAGGCTTAAAGGGTCTTGGGAGAGGCCGTCGCAGTTGTACTCGCCGAGCCGTCCGATCATCTGCTGATAGCGTGCTGGTAGTGTTTCGACCTGGCACCGGTCAGGGTCGGTAATGAGCATTCTGGTGGAGCCCGGCGTCAGCCCTTCGGCCGGAGTGCCGTTTTCACGCTGTCGGGAACACACAATGTGATAAACCAGGTCGGTGTCGTCTTCGGCCAATATACTGGGTCGATCAAAATGACCATCAACTCCCCGCATCTGACCGAACTGATGATAGTGGACGACTTGGGAGGTGCCTCCGGGATGTTTAAGGCTTTTGCCGTCCCAAAGGGCCATTAGCATTTGACTGCGATCGGACAGATACACGCCTAGGTTGGCGTACTGCATGTCACGGGCATGGCTTTGGGATTTAAGGTCCTGCAGTGAGTAATTGCCTGCCAGGGGCAGTTCGATGACTTGAGAGGCTTGAGCTAGCAACTGGTCAAACTGCTGCTTGGCCTCTGGAGTGGAAAAATCCCGGCGATATTCATCCAGAGGAAAAGGGATAGGAACAACCAACTCTAAACCCATCTCAATGGCCAGCTGGCCGATGATTTGATCGCCTCCTTGGGCCAGTGCACACAAAATACGCAGCGGCGTATGGGGGAATTGCTCACGTAGCGAGACTAAGAACGATTCTGCCGCCTGTACAATCAGAGGCATCTCATCAGGACACAGATCCCGGTGGGCAGTAATGCCGACCGTGAGCGGCACGGGTGTGATCAAATAGGCGATTTTCTGGGTCATATTTACCCCGTTTGGGGTGTTAAAAGTGGGTGGCTAAGGGGGATATTATGCCTTTTTCGTTCAGCGAGATTGTGGGTGCGGGGCGATGGCCCATTCAAGCCCTGGTTAGCCGCTCGATGAGAGGTTTGGGCGATTCGGCTTTACCTCACGCAAACCTTATTTCTCCGGTTAAGTTGGCTGCTTTGAAGCGCAGAGGGTGCCTCTGGGAGGCAAATGGATCGCCGTCATTGACCGGTTTTAATCCGTAGGGTCGTAGCGGTAGCCTGTGCCGTAGATGGACTGTATACGTT
>CAZLJY010000189.1:0-9227 GCA_964559945.1 uncultured Gammaproteobacteria bacterium
ATCTCATAGGGCAACTCATCCCGTCGTCGTCCAATGTCCGCGTAATAGTCCAGGCAACCTTGAGGCCCCTGTACCACCTTGCTTTCGGGACTCACTGGAAATCCCCAGTCGCGCAATCTCTGAAGAAATTCGCCATGGGTTAACGGCAAATCCGAATCGCTAATCTGGCCACTGGCGTAGGCGAAAAACGATAGTGGCCGCTGGGCGGTAAGGCGGGGATCTAACTGGCGCAGACTTCCTGCCGCTGCGTTGCGCGGATTGACAAACTGTTTGGCACCCGACTGCTTCGCTTCGCGATTGTAATGAGCGAAATCCGCCTTACTGATATACACCTCGCCTCGCACTTCCAATAAAGTCGGCGCGCCATCATTCAAGCGCAGAGGAACTGCCCGAATAGTGCGTGCGTTGAGGGTAACGTTTTCGCCACTACTGCCATCACCTCGGGTGGCTGCCCGCTGCAAAACGCCATCACGGTAAAGCAAACTTAGCGCCAATCCATCCAGCTTGGGTTCGGCGACATAACTGATCATTTCGTCTCGATCCAGTCGCTGGCGCAAACGCTGATCATGGTCGTTTACTTCGTCTGCGGAGAAGGCATTGCCCAACGACAACATGGGCACTTCGTGGGCAACGGTTTCAAATTCCGGCAATGGCTGCCCACCGACCCGTTGGGTCGGTGAGTCGATACTAATCAGTTCTGGATGAGCGTTTTCCAGCGCCTCAAGTTCGCGTAACGCTCGGTCGTACTCGGCATCGGGCACGCTCGGCTGGTCTAGGACGTGGTACTGGTGGCTGTAATGTTCTAGCTGACGGCGTAACGCCAGAATTTCGGCCTTAACATCGGCCTTAAGGTTAGCCATTGTCAGTGCAGCGAGCTGTGATCGTGGCCCCGATCATATTCGCGCATTTGATCGCGAATATGGGCGACGGTCTGGCGACTCAAAGTGCTGCCAGATTCATCCAGCAGGCTGCAGTCTAAAAGGTCAGCCAAGCGCTGACCGGCAGCGTACATCGCGTCCCAGGAATCCAACGCACTAAGATCATTGGGCAGGGTAAGAAACAGGCACAGCCCTGGACTGTAGGTGGTGGCCATCGCGTCCATATCGAAGGTTCCGGGGTTGGTAATGTTGGCCATGCTGAAGACCGCTACCTGTTGTTCCCCTCGGTCCACCATCCGATGATAAATCCCTTTGTCACCGAAACTTAAGCCCACTTTCTCCGCAGCACTGACGATGTCGGTGCCGTGTAAACGAACAGTGCCTTCACCGCGCAGCAGCAGGGTGATTATCTTTTCCGGGTTGTTAGGCAATTCAACCCGTTCGACCTCCAATTCCTGGTCTGGAGAGGCACTCAGCGCTCCGTCTTCGGGCCCACCCGATGCCCGCTCGGTAGGAACCAATCCAGGCTCATCGCCGTCAAGGGCCGGTTGACGGTCCTCGCTAATCAATTGCCCCAGTTTCGCCAACTCCCGTTCCATAGACTCATCCAGCGCGGCTGCGGGTTCGTTGTTGCTAGGAGGACTTACCAACTCATTGTCTTCGTGATCGTCGTTGGTCGATTCACGCAGGCGTGCTTGGGCCTCTTTGCGAGTGCCGAAAAAATAAATTCCGCCCACTATTGCAGCGCCCACCACCAGCAAAATCCAACGTAATCCGTCCATTAGCCATCGACCATACGGGTCGCCTCCGCAATGTCCACCGATACAAGGCGAGACACACCCGCCTCAGCCATAGTGACACCCAGCAGCTGGTGCGCAGCTTCCATGGTGACCTTGTTGTGGGTCACCATCAGGAATTGGACCTGCTCTGACATATGTTTCACCATTTCAGAAAATCGTCCAACATTGGCGTCATCCAGAGGCGCGTCCACCTCGTCCAGCATACAGAATGGTGCCGGATTCAGGCGAAAAATGGCAAATACCAAAGCCACTGCGGTCAGCGCCTTTTCGCCACCGGACAACAGATGGATGTTGCTCACCCGTTTACCGGGCGGCCGCGCCATGATCGCCACACCTGAGGTTAGCAAGTCATCTCCCGCCAATTCTAAAAATCCGTGGCCACCGCCAAACAGCTTGGGAAACAACTCTTTAAACCCGTCGTTCACGTTATCGTAGGTTTCTTTGAAGCGTGTACGGGTCTTCTTATCGATGGTATGGATGGCCTCTTCCAGGGTCTCCAGGGCGCGGTTGAGGTCGTCATTTTGCTCATCGAGGTAGCGCTTGCGCTCCGATTGTTCCTCAAACTCCTCAATCGCTGCCAGATTTACCGGCTCCAGGCGGGTAATCCGGGTTGCAAGCCGCTCCAACTCCGAGGCCATGGCTTCGGGGTTTGCATCCTCCGGCAAGGTCTCCAACAAGGCCTCCAGCTCAAATCCGCCGGCGCTTAGCTGCTCAGTGAGGCCCTCGAGCCGCACCCGATGCCCTTCTTGTTCCAGCTTCAGTTTTTGTAGTTGATCCCGCGCCTGCTCTTCGGCAACGCCAGCTTCTCTCCGGGATTGATCTAACTGCTGAATTTTTGAGCCCTGTTCATCAGAGTGTTTTCGCCGCTCAACCAGCCTTGCTTCGATTGCTTTGCGGTTTTCTAGCTCAGCCTGCAGGGCTTTTTCATCCTCCACAATGGGTTGACCGGAGGTTTCAAGCAGCGCCTCAAGTTCTTTGCTGCGACTCAACAACGATTGGATCTGCTCCTCACTGCGCCCCAGGGACTGCTGGGTGGAGGTCAGCGCAGAGCGTTTGGATTCCAGCTGAAGGGCCATCTCGTGGGCCGACATTCGGGCCTTGTTGGCGTTTTGTCTTGCTTGTTCAAATTCCTCTTGCGCTTGCGCTCGTCGTTTAGCCAGCTCCGACCGACGCTCCTCCAGCTGAGCCATGGTTTCAACGCTGCCCTCCAGACGGCTGCGCGCTGCCGCCACTGCCCCTTGGTCCGCCGCGATGCGGGTGGCCAACTCAGCACTCTCGCTGGTAATTCGCGCCGCTCGCTCGTCAAGGTGCTTAAGGCGTGCACTAATGCCATCAGCGCGCCCGGCGGTTTCTGCTACCTGGCGGTTTTTAGCAGACAATTCGCGAGCGGTTTCATCTCGATTGAACTGCAGATCGTTTAGGGTCGTGGTCAGTTCGGTCCGCCGTTCGGTGAGCGCGCCGATCTGTTTTTCCAACCCTTCGAGCTGATCACCGAGTTCGGCAATTTCCCGCTCTCGAGCGATGACACCACCACTGGCATCCCCCTCAGCATTCATCTGCAGCCAGCGCCGCCCCACCCACTGACCGCTTGGGGTGATCAACGACTGGCCCGGTTGCAAGGTTTCCCGTTGGCCCAGGGCTTCAGCCAAATCACCGGTGAGCCGGACCTGTGAGGCCAGTTCAATGACCGCCGCCGGGCCAGAAATGTGAGCTGCCAGGGTGCCTTCTGGGCCCCGCTGGCCGTTACCGGATTCAACCAGTGATAACGAGCCACTATCCATGTTGCGCAATGCCCCACCCAGCGCGCCCATGTTTTCCACCACGCAGGCATCTAGCAATGGGCCCAAAACAGTTTCTGCGGCAGACTCCCACTGAGCGTCAACACGAATCTGGCCGGCAAGACGAGGCGCGTCAGATAAGCCCTGGGCATTGAGCCATTCGCCATCGGCGCCGCTTTCCAACGCGCCCTGCTGCAAAGCAAGCAGCGAACTCAAACGTCCTTTGGCTTGCTGACTGCTGTCTCGACTGGCCGCCAACTGCTCATCCACGTCCGACAGATCTTGGGTCCGCTCAGCCACCTGAGTGCGCAACGACTCCACGGTCTGCTCAAGGGTTTTGGCCTCGGCGCTTATGGTGTCCCGTTGGCTGCTGAGGGATTCCAGCTCCCGCTTTAGGTCTTCGGTGGCAACCGCGCGTTTTTCCTCAGCTAGTTTCTCGAGTCGCTTGCCAGCATCCACAAGCTGTTGATCTAAATGACCAATTTTTGTGCGCTCCACATCCGCCTCGCGATTGCTATCGGAGCTAGACTGGCTGTGTTCATCCCATTGAGCCTGCCACTGAGCCAATGCTTGCTCAGCATTCTGCGCGGTATCGAGGGCTTGATTTTCTTCTTTTCTAGCCGCTTCAAGGGACGGCTCGAGATCGCCAATGTCTTTACTTAATTGCTCGCCATGAACCCGGTCTAGGTCCAAATGTTCGCGCAATGACTGCAGGTTGTCTGCCAGATCCTGCTGCTCTTTGGTCTGCTGAGCATTGAGCTCTCTTCTGTGGGCAATGGATTGCTCAAGACGGGCAATGCTGGCGCCGGCCTCATACAATTCTCCCTGTACCGCATTGACCGATTCAAAGGCCTTACCTTGCTGCTGACGCGCGGTCTCCAGATCCGCCTCAAACCCTCGCAATTTGGCAAGCGTCGCCTCAACCTCAGTTTGGCCGCTAGACAGCGCCGCGGCAGCCTGGGTGCGCGCTTCACTGGCCACCGAACAGTTCAGCGCAAGTAGCTGCGCCTCACCATTGCGGGCCTGTTCCTTGAGGTCCTTATATTTTTCCGCCTGTTTCGCCTGACGATCCAACTTCTTCAGCTGGGATTCCACCTCGCCGCGTAAATCGTCCAAGCGCTCCAGGTTCTCTCGGGTGTGGCGGATTCGATTTTCTGTTTCCCGCCGACGTTCCTTGTACTTGGAAATTCCAGCAGCTTCCTCCAGGTACACGCGCAACTCTTCCGGCCGCGCTTCTACCAACTGGGAAATCATTCCCTGCTCAATAATGGAGTAGCTGCGCGGACCTAAGCCCGTGCCAAGAAACAGATCGGTAATATCGCGACGGCGGCAGCGGGTGCCGTTCAGAAAATACTGCGACTGACCTTCCCGACTGACGGTTCGGCGAATAGAGATTTCGCCAAATGCCGCGTACTCGCCGGTCAGCTTGCCGTCACTATTGTCGAAAACCAGCTCGACCATGGCCTGGCCTACGGGCTTGCGCGCGTTGGATCCGTTAAAGATCACATCGCTCATGGAGTCGCCGCGCAGCAGCCTGGGTGAGCTTTCACCCATTACCCACCTAACCGCATCGATAATATTGGACTTACCGCAGCCGTTCGGGCCTACCACCCCAATGAGGTGGCTGGGTAAATGGAAGGTCGTTGGATCTACAAACGATTTAAATCCGGACAGTTTGATTGTCTTTAGGCGCATCAGAGAAGAGAATTCACTCGTACCCCAGATTTAACCGGGGCTTTATTGTCGTTAAGTTTAAGGAAGCATCATGAGTACCCAACCGTCCACGGACCTGGAAACCTTTCCCAACCCGCAGAACGACGTGGATTACACCATCCGCATCAAAATCCCGGAATTTACCTGCCTGTGCCCGAAAACCGGCCAACCGGATTTCGCCACATTGCATCTCACCTACGTTCCCGATGCCGCCTGCCTCGAGCTCAAAGCGCTGAAGCTCTATATGTGGAGCTTTCGCGACCGCGGCGCCTTTCACGAGGCGGTGACCAATGAAATACTGGAACATATGGTCAATACCTGCCAGCCACGCTATATGAAGCTGGAGGCCGAATTCTACGTACGAGGCGGCATTTATACCACTGTCACGGCAGAGCATCGTAAAGAAGGCTGGCAATGCCCGCCGCCGGTGTCGCTCAGTTAGGCACAATTGTGGCGGTAAAGCGCGCTGGTGACTCGAGAAATTGCGCCCGGAACTCCTGTCCGATGAAGGTTGATCAGCTTACCGGTCAGGGCTGGGCGCCTCGAGTGATCTGCGCCTTAGCGCGTAAATTTTCCATCGTTCTTTCTAAGCGCTGACGGGACAGACTGTTACGAATGCCCTCTTCTATTTGATCTAGCGCCGGTGGCTCGAAAGGACGAAGGTCCTCAAGCAACACCACATGCCAACCGTATTGAGAACTGATGGGGGTCAGTGAGTATTCGCCGGAACTGAGGTTTTTAAGCACCGGCGAAAAGCCTGCAGGCACCTGCACAAGATTGACCCAGCCCAGATCGCCTCCACTAGCGCCCGACCCCTCCAGTTCAGCGAGCACTTGGGGGAACGACTCTCCTGCCCCTAGGCGAGCAATCAGCTGCAGCGCCTGGGCCTCAGTGGAAACCAGCATGTGCTGAAGCTTGTATTCCGTCGCGCCTGTCAGATCCACCTGACGCGCATATTCAGCGCCGATGTCCTGCTCGGTAATGGGTTCGCTTCGCGCCATGTCAGACAGCGCTAGGTTGGCCAGAAACGACCATTCTTGCACTTTAAGCGCTGCGGCCGCTTGTGCGGTCAGTAGACCGTTATTGTGGGTTTCGTCGACCAGCAACAACATATCTGTCAGATCGTTAAGAGCCGCCTGTCTTACCGCTGGTTGATCCAGAGGCTGGCGGCGAAATTCTAAAAACGCATCCAGCTGAGATTGAGTGATGGCACGGGAATTTACTCGAGCAATAACAGGGCCTGAAGCCGTTTGCGCTTCCGAACTGTGACTGGACGAATCGCTGCTGGATTGTTTGCCAGCCGCCGTTGAACCTTCATCACTGCACCCATTTGCCCCGCAAATGAGCAGCACCAAAGCTGCGACACCCCACCGCCGAAATCGCCATGGGGTAATCATGCCTGGCAACCTGCTGGCACTTGGGTGTCCAGTCGCAGGGCGTGGATATCCGTTTCCATCATGTCACCCAGAGCGCTGTAGACCAGACGATGTCGGGCCAATGGGGCTTTGCCAACAAACGCCTTGGCACTGATGACGACAGCAAAATGTCCACGCCCATCCTGCGCCCCAACATGCCCTCGATGAAGATGACTTTCATCTGTAATGGTCAACAGCTCAGGCGCCAGATTGGCTTCCAGACGCTGGCGCATTTTCCCCATGCGCTCCTCGTTCATGGCAATACCTTTAGGAAGGGCTTAACCATAACCTCGGCGTAGACACCAGCAGCGCGATAGGGGTCGGCCTGGGCCCATGCGGTGGCACTTTCCAAACAGTCAAATTCCGCCAAAATCAGGCTTCCTGTAACTCCCGTGGCGGCAATGTCCTCGCTGTCAGCAGCAGGAAACGGGCCCGCGGCAACCAACCGTCCTTCGGCGCCCAGTCGTTTCAATCGTGCCAGATGGTCATCCCTGGCAGCGGCTCTGGCGGCGCCGGCCTGCGGTGCATCTGTCCCAACAATCGCGTAAAGCATTATGCGGTCCTGGCTGTGGTTGCTGTCCTTTGGCCGTCATCATAACGTGTTTACCCCCGTGTTCACCTCGATCATCAGGAGCAATTGCGGGACTGGGAGGGTAGTCTGTTAGAATTCGCCTCCCTCACGATGACGACATCGCAGCCTTGACCAGTCAACCTTCATCAACAAACGATCAGCCCGAGGCTGATGCGCAGCTTAGCGAAAACCCTTCTGAGGTGGATGGCGAGGCCGGTGGCGACGGTCACGAAGCGCCGCCAGGGCCGGCTCAGGAGGAAATGCCGTTTGCTGTAGTCGGCGGACAACCCTTCACGCAGCTGCCCACAGACCTTTATATACCTCCCGACGCTTTGGAGGTGTTTCTGGAGGCTTTTGAGGGCCCGCTGGATCTATTGCTTTACCTGATTCGACGGCAAAATCTGGACATATTGGATATACCCATCGCCGATATTACTCAGCAGTACATTGAGTACATCGAACTGATGACGGATATGAAGTTTGAGCTGGCGGCAGAATACCTTCTAATGGCGGCCATCTTGGCGGAAATCAAATCCCGAATGCTGCTACCAAGGCCGCAAACCGAGGAAGAGGAAGAGGGAGACCCAAGGGCGGAACTGGTCCGAAGACTGCAAGAGTATGAGCGATTCAAAAAGGCCGCTGAGGACCTGGATACCCTACCCCGCCTGGAACGGGATTTTAGTATGGCAGTGGCGTTTATCGGCGAGCGATCTGTGGTCACCGTTCCGCCCGACATCGATTTGAAGGAGCTACTGCTGGCCCTGAAGGAGACCATGGAGCGAGCTGAATTGTTCGCCCATCACGCCATCTCGCGAGAGCCATTGTCGGTGCGAGAGCGTATGACCCGCATTGTTGATCGATTGAACGCTGACGAATTCACCCCTTTTGCCGATCTTTTCGATCTTGAAGAAGGTCGCGGCGGCGTTGTGGTGACATTTTTGGCGATTTTGGAACTCATAAAACATACCCTGGTAGACATCGTGCAAAACGAGGCAATGGGACCCATTTACGTGAAAGCCGTATGAATGCTGACCTGCTAAAAAACATTATCGAAGCTGCCCTATTGGCCGCTGAGCAACCACTCAACCTCAACCAACTGAGCGCCCTGTTCGACGAGGGGCAAGCACCGGCCCATGCTGACCTGAGTCAGGCACTTGAAGCCCTCTCCAATGACTGTGAAAACCGCGGTATTGAGCTGTCCAAAGTCGCCAGTGGTTACCGACTGCAGGTCAAAACTGACATGCAGCCCTGGATCTCCAGACTGTGGGCGGAAAAGCCCCCTCGTTACTCTCGTGCGCTGCTGGAAACACTGGCGATTATCGCCTACCGCCAGCCCATGACACGGGCCGAAATCGAACAGATTCGAGGGGTTGCTGTCAGCTCCAACATCATGCGAACCCTGCAGGAACGAGAGTGGGTGCGCATTGTTGGCCATCGCGATGTGCCTGGAAGGCCGGCCCTGGTTGGCACCACTAAACGATTTCTAGACTACTTTGACCTTGCCAGCCTAGACGAACTGCCCAGCCTTGCTGAACTGAAAGACCTGGGTGAACTCGAGCCGGAATTAGAGTTGGAAATCGCCACCGCTGCAGCTAGCGCTGAAAAGACCCAAGACACCGGCGAAGATGGAGAACAGGCTTCTAGCAGCGACGACGGCGGGGAACCGCTGGACGAGGAACGGCGGGACGAGGAAGGTCTGGACCAGCAAGACCCAGACCCGGAAAGCCCAGACCCGGAAAGCCCAGACCCGGAAAGCCCAGACCAGGAAGGCCCAGACCAGGAAGGCCCAGACCAGGAAGGCCCAGACCAGGAAGGCCCAAATCAGGAAGGCCCAAATCAGGAAAACTCGGGCGATGATGAGCAATCGGTTGCCGAAAACGCAGAGCCTTTGGCAGAAGATCATTCGGAACAACCCGGTGAGCACCTTCAAAACGGCAACAGTGAGGATTCCTCACCATCTGACGACGATGACACGCCAGAAACCTGAAGGTATGGGGCCAGCCCTTGGTCCGCGGATACAGAAAATCCTGGCAGCGGCGGGATTAGGATCACGCCGCCAGTTGGAACGGGCC
>CAZLJY010000190.1:0-9189 GCA_964559945.1 uncultured Gammaproteobacteria bacterium
GTAGTGGGTGGGGCAGGGCCCAGAGGGGTGGTGGCTGCTGCCAGTTATGAGGCAAGGAAGTTTGGTGTTAGCTCGGCCATGCCCATTGCTAAAGCGAGACGCCTGTGTCCTGATCTGACCATCGTCCCTGGTCGGATGTCGGTCTACGCAGAGGTTTCCTGCCAAGTCTTTGAAATTTTCCACCACTACACGCCGCTGGTAGAAGCCCTTTCTCTAGACGAAGCGTTTTTGGATGTCACAGCCTGCGAAAAACTGTATGGGTCAGGCAGGACCATTGCCGAAGGCATCCGGACCAAAATTCACAATGAGTTAGGCCTCACAGCATCGGTCGGTATTGCCAGCAACAAGTATTTGGCAAAAATTGCATCGGATATCAATAAACCCAATGGCGTGACCCAAGTTCCTCATCCATCACAGCCCTTTCTTGACCCGTTATCGGTGAAAAAGATCTGGGGTGTGGGCGTTAAGGCTGCGGCCCGTTTGTCGACCCTTGGCATAGCCACTATTGGTGATCTTAGGCGATTGCCTGACGGGCGCCTCAGAGCACTACTGGGACCCAGTGCAAACCGTTTATCCGAGCTGGCCAGAGGCCACGACGTTCGCCCCGTTGTGCCGGATCGAGAAGACAAATCCATTAGTCACGAACAAACCTACGGCGAGGACCTGACCGAGTTTTCGGCCTGCGATGTGCAAATTATGGAGCTGGCGACGGCGGTGGGGGTAAGAATCCGGCAGAAAAACCTGAGTGGTCAAGTGGTCCGAGTCAAGATTCGCTTGGCTGATTTTACAACATTGAGCCGGCAAACCTCTCTCCATAACCCGGTCAGTGATGATCAGAGCTTAGTGGCTGCCGCGCGCAGCCTATTTAAGACTTGGTGGCAACAACATCCCGATTGTGCCATTCGTTTACTGGGGGTAGGGGTCAGTCAACTTCAGGAACTTCGCCAAGAGGATTTGTTTGGGCCCTCCCAAGCAGCCCAGATCGACACAGTGAAAGATCGGATCAGTGATCGCTTTGAGCAGGCAGGCTTGCGTCCTGCAGCGCTGATTAAACCGCCACCTAAACGTCCCTGACACGACCGCTTTGGTTATACTCCTAGAATGTTAACGAAAAAAGACGCCGGACAACGGGACAGCCGAATGCCATTGCGCGCTGAAGTGGTTGTGCTGCGTCAGGGCGAACTTTGGTACAGCGAGGTACTCGACATCTCGGCCAGCGGATTGCTCATCCAACGGCCGGACGGTTGGGATGGCTCGCTGGGCGAAGAGATGAGCGTTGAGATTCTGCTGGGTAATGACGCCACCATTTCCTTGTTTGCCAAAGTAGTTCGCTATGACAACGAGGTGCTGGCGCTGCAGTTTTCTCATATTCCGCCTGAGAGCGAAATCCCGCTGTGGACCTTACTCGGTGCCCACGCGGATTCGGTGGAAATCGAAACTCCGAAACCTACGACATCCCGTTAGGGCTTATCGCGAAGTTCCCGGCGCAAAATCTTGCCGACATTGGTTTTTGGCAATTCCTCCATGAAAGTCACCACTCTGGGCACCTTGTAGCCGGTGAGTTGCTCTTTGCAATAGTCGCGAAGCGCCTTTTCGGTCAAATCCGGGTCTTTTCGTACCACACAAATTTTCACCACTTCGCCAGATTTTTCATCCTCCTGGCCGATGGCTGCCACTTCGAGCACCCCAGGGTGAGCGGCAACAACGTCTTCAATTTCGTTTGGATAGACGTTAAAGCCAGAGACTAAGATCATGTCCTTTTTACGATCAACGATCTTGAAATATCCACCGTCGGTCATCATCGCCATGTCCCCTGTGCGCAAAAAGCCGTCGTCGGTCATGACCTTGGCGGTTTCTTCCGGACGTTGCCAGTAACCTTGCATCACCTGGGGGCCTTTGATGCAGAGTTCACCTGACTCACCGGCTGCAACATTGTTTCCATCATCGTCCTTAACAACCGCGTCAGTGGATGAGATGGGTAGACCAATGTAGCCGTTGTAATCTTCCGTGTGGACCGGGTTAATGCAGGCCGCGGGCGAGGTTTCAGTTAACCCATAAGCTTCCACTAGGGTGCAACCGGTCACAGCTTTCCACTTCTCAGCGACCGCTTTTTGGACAGCCATGCCGCCACCCAAGGTGACTTTCAAATGGGAAAAATCCAGCTGCGCAAAGCGCGGATGGTTGAGCAGGCCATTAAACAGTGTATTCACCCCGGTAAGCGTGGTGAAAGGTATTTGGGCTAAGGCATCTACAAAGCCATCCATGTCTCGGGGGTTAGTGATCAGGTGGTTGTGAGCGCCAAACTTCATATAAACCAAGCAGTTAGAGGTCAGTGCAAAGATATGGTAAAGAGGCAGCGCGGTAATAATGATTTCCTCACCGAGGGTAATTGCGCCGCCCACCCAGGCCGAGGACTGCTGCATATTGGCCACGATATTGCCGTGAGACAGCATGGCGCCTTTGGCCACGCCTGTTGTGCCGCCGGTGTACTGTAAGAAAGCCAGTTGGTCATGACCTAGATCCGCCTTGGGAGCCGGATGTTTGGACCCACTGGCCAATGCATCTCGGAACCAAATGGCGTTCGGAATTTGGTATGGGGGAACCAGTTTCTTAATTCGCTTAACGGTGAAGTTGACGATGGAGCGTTTAGGAAAATCTAGGCAATCCCCAAGGCTGGTCAAAATCACCTGTTTGACTTCGGTTTTCGGCAGCACTTTTTGCAAAGTGGCGGCAAAATTATCCAGTGCGAGCACCGCTTTTGCGCCAGAATCGTTGAGCTGATGTTCAAGTTCACGAGCGGTATACAGAGGATTGGTGTTGACCACTGTCAAACCCGCGCGCAACGCACCAAACAAAACAATGGGGTACTGCAATAAATTGGGCAGCATGATGGCGACCCGGTCGCCAGGATCCAAGCCCATTTCGTGTTGGAAAAACCCACCCATTTGGTTCGCCAAGCGGTCCAAGTCGGCGTAACTTAATGTCTTACCCATGTTGGTGTAGGCTGGACGATCCGCAAAACTTGCAACGGTCTGATCCAATACGTCCACAATTGAACCAAACGCGTCTAGATCGATAAATTCAGGAACACCATCGGTGTAATTTTCAAGCCAAGGTTTCAAAGAACTCTCCACCAATTGAGGTTTCAGCGAAGAGCATATCATCGCTGCCGTGCGCAGGAAGCGGGCATTGACCTAAAGGCATGGGGAAATTGCGGTACAAGTGGCAGTAATTCGGCGCCATTGGCGCTAGACTCGGGCTGCAATAAATTCACACTTTGAGATTAAGGCAGACAAGTCATGTGGAAAAAAGACGAAAGCGATAAAACCAGTGCTCCTCCCTTCGCCGAATCCAGCAATGCCGATAGTACACCGGCAAAAGGCTTCTCAACCTCGCCGCCAGCGGTGATCGGCAGCTCGTTAACGGTTAATGGCAATATCGCGGGTACAGAAGATCTTTTGGTAGAGGGCAAAGTCGAAGGCGACATTTCACTGCCTGATAATGTGGTCACCGTGGGCGGTGGCGGCGTTGTGAAAGCCCGCATTAAGGCTGCGGTAATTATCGTTGAAGGCCGAGTTGAAGGTGACCTGGTAGGCGAAGAACAAATTGAAGTCCGCCGCTCGGGTCATGTTTTGGGTAACATACAAGCACCCAGAGTGGGACTAGAAGATGGTGCGCAGTTCAAAGGCAACATCGACATGTCACCTAAGAAGCAGCCAGCCAGCTCACCAGCGGCCGGCTCAAACACCAAAACAGACACGGGAAACCATGCCAAATCTGCTGGCCAGACTGCTGACGCGAAGCTTCCCGGGAAAGTCTGACACCCAGTTCCAACCCCTGGGTCCAGAGGCTTCGGACCCAAAACCTGATACGCCCGCTGGCTATGAGTCGCGGGCGTTTCGGCTATGGCTGGACCTTTTACCCACTAGCGACAGCCATTCCCCGCGCATTCTTGACTTGGGCCGCGTGCACGCACAAACCTTGAGTTTTTTTCAGCAGCTCGGTGCTCGCTTAGGGGTGATGGACCTTGACCTAACATCGGTAGGCACCGCCTTCGAAATGCAATTAGATGGGTATCGGGACTGGGGACCCTTTGACGGTGTGCTGGGTTGGGATATACCCAATTACCTTGCCGAAGAAGAGCTGTTGGTATTAGGCAAATGGCTGGAAACCCATACAACGGCGCCGTGTCCAACCCTGATCTGCATGGCAACACGGACACCCTATGCCGATTCACCGGCCAAATACAGCATCGAGACCGCAACTACGCTAATCGCTGAAAACTCTGGCGATATCAGCAGAAATGAACGTCATCCGCCCAACGTACTGAAGCGCGCTTGGCCAGCATTTGAGCCCAACCGCTCCTATTTGCTGCGAAACGGCATGCAAGAATTTGTCTTCACCCGAAGCGAAAACCCATAATAGTGGCAATGAAATTGGGTGGTGAAGTGACACAGTCTAAGTACCCGGGGACCTCACCCCTTGGGCCGACGTCGACCCATCAGTACTTTTGCCAAGCCAGGGAGTAGGGGGCGTTTATGGGCGAACAGTCAGTCAATTCCAGCGACAACGAGCAGGAACGCAGAGTCTTCATGAAGGCGCTGCTCAACGACGTGCGCGCGCTGGAAGAAATGCTCAAACGGGATATGTTTGAGACCGGTATTCGGCGTATTGGAGCGGAGCAGGAGATGTTTTTGCTCGATCGCGCGCGTAAACCGAGTATGTCGGCAATGGAAATGATGCAGGCCATTACCGACCCGCGATTCACCTTCGAGTTGGCTAAATTCAATCTGGAAGCCAATTTGTCTCCATTGGAGTTGGGTGGGGATTGTCTGCGAAAAATGGAGAAAGAAGCTCTGGAAGTGCTGCAAATTGCCCGTGAGGTCGCCGCCAAGCGGGGTGAAGACGTGGTGCTTTGTGGAATTTTGCCAACCCTTGACCGTTCCGACCTGAGCCTTGACGCGATGGTCCCTAAGCCTCGTTATCAAGCCTTAAATGACTCCATGCGTCAGTTGCGCGGGTCCGAGTTTAAGTTTGCCATTGAGGGTTCAGATCGCCTTGAGCTGGCCCATGACAATGTCATGCTTGAAGCCTGTAACGCGTCATTTCAAGTACATTTCCAGGTTGCCCCTGAAGAGTTCGCAAACCTGTACAACGTGGCCCAGGCCATCACCGGGCCGGTACTGGCGGCTAGTGTTAATTCGCCAACCCTGCTGGGCAAGCGGTTATGGCATGAGTCTCGTATTGCGGTATTCGAACATTCCGTGGATGCCCGCTCAGATGCTCACCGATCCCGCGGTTCGCAACCTCGAGTTCACTTCGGCGACCATTGGATCGAAGATTCTGTGTTGGAGATTTTTCGCGAAGACATCGCTCGATTTCGTGTTGTGTTGACCTCGGAGTCCGGCAACGATCCGATGGAAGATATCGAAAGAGGGGTGGCGCCGGGGTTGGATGCCTTACGGCTGCACAATGGCACGGTATATCGCTGGAATCGAGCCTGTTACGGCATTACCGAGGGAAAACCACATCTACGTATCGAGCACCGTATATTGCCATCAGGCCCCACCGTCCTTGATGAAATTGCCAACTCAGCCCTGTTTTTCGGGCTGATGTCAGAGTTTGCTGGGGATGCGCAAGACATTACCAAACGGCTGAAATTCGAGGACGCTCGGGCCAATTTTTTTGCTGCCGCCCGCCACGGCCTAAGGTGTCAGTTCACCTGGTTGGACGAAGAAAGCATTAGCGCGGTGGATCTACTGCGCAATCACTTAGTGCCTGCAGCGCGGGCAGGGCTTAAGCGTTCAGGTATTCGAAAAATTGATATCGATCGCTACATGGGTGTAATTGAGCAGCGATTGGAGTCGCGCCAAACCGGCGCGCGCTGGGTCCTTAATTCTCTTGAGGCCATGGGCACCAGTCGGACCGTTGATGAGCGCATGCGTAACTTGACCGAGGCCATGGTGGTCAATCAGCGAGACGAACGGCCCATTTCTCAATGGCCATTGGCTGAGTTTAACGAAAGCTTGGATTGGCGGGACAGCTACCGCTCCGTGGGGCAGTTCATGACCACCGATTTGTTTACCGTTCGGGCCGATGATCTAGTCGACTTTGCTGCCAGTTTGATGGAGTGGAAGCACATCCGCCATGTACCCGTTGAGGATGATAGCGGCGAACTGGTGGGATTGGTGTCGCACCACGATCTATTGAGAATAGTTGCCCGTGGGTTGAAAGAAAACACCCATTCGGTGTCGGTTCGCGACATCATGGAGCCCGATCCCTTTGCAGTGTCGCCAGATTGCCGAACCGTTGAGGCGATCCGTCACATGCGCGAACGCCATATCGGCTGCCTGCCAGTGGTGCAGAATCGAAAACTGGTTGGCGTGGTCACTGAAGCGGATTTAATAGGGGTTGCAGGTCAAGTACTGGAAACCATCCTTGAAGATTAGTCGCGACAGCAAAGCCCATGTCCTTGGCGCGCTAGCAGCGGCGGTTTTAGTCCTGATTACCGGCTGCAGTCGCCCACCAGCGGAAGAGCGTTTGCGCGCTGTGATCGACGAGATGCGCAGCGCCATTGAGGGCGGAAATCGAAGGCAGTTTATGAATCACGTGAACGAAAACTTCTCCGGTGAAGGCGGGCAGTGGGACCGGGAGCAACTTGACCGAGTTATTCGGGGGTTGATGTTCCAGCATAAATCCATTGACACCACGATGACCAATTTGGATATCCAGTTTTTCGATAAGCGAGCCACCGCAACCATGAAGGTTTTGATCACTGGAGGCCCAAGCGCCTGGCGGCCAAGCAATGCTGAGTTTATCGACGTCAGCAGCGGCTGGTTGGACAGTGATGATGGTTGGCAGCTGATTAGCGCCGATTGGCAATGAGCCTTTTTTACGCTGCGGCTTGCCAAACCAATTTCCCTAACCCAACTCACCGGCGGGAAATAGCGGACCGGGTCAGCCGAATGTGCACTATGGTGCGCCAAACCGTTGAAGGTTATAAGCCTTTTCATGACGTCAGGCTTTTCACCTTCCCGGAGTTTGCCCATGCGGCACCGATCCACGATACGCCAACCAAACTGTTGGATCATTTGGCAGTAGAGTTACCTAATCGGCATACCGAGCAATATCAAGCGTTATGCCGTGAGTACAACATCTATCTTCAAACAGCCAGTTTCCTGGAAGTGGATGAGCGCTGGCCTGAGCGGGTTTTTAATACCACGTTGCTTATAGGCCCAGAGGGCATATTGCTAAAATACCGCAAGGTGAACCCCTGGATTCCTTGGGAAGTCCATTCCAGCCCCCACGACATTAGCGACTATCCTGACCCGCTATTTCCAGTGGCCAACACGGAAATTGGCAACATTGGCGTTGCCATCTGCTATGACTGGCTTTTCCCAGAGGTGCTGCGACAATTAACGGCCAATGGAGCCGAGATATTGATTCGCGTATCGGCTTACATGGATCCGTGGGGCACTGCGGCACCGCTAGACTGGTGGACCTTGATCAACCGTACCCGCGCACTGGAAAATACTGCCTACGTTGTGGCTTCAAACCAGGCTGCAGATATGAAAAACTACCCGCCGTTCGGCTGGCCTGGCGGCAGTATGGTGGTGGATTACGACGGCCGGGTGTTAGCCCAGGCGGACCCAGGCCCCGGTGATAAGGTGGTGCTGGCACCGATAAACATTGACCAGCTTCGCAGTGAACGCCAGCGTCGAATTGGGCACGATATGACAGCCCATACACGCACTGAAGCCTACGATTATCTCGACAGTCCAAGGCTGACCCCAGCCCATGACCAGGACATTAGTGTTGAATCACTTGAGCATCGAATTTTACACAGCAAATCCTCATGACGACCTTTCAGCACGCGGCCGGCGTTCACCCTGGGGGCTGACCTGGCGAGATGGTAAAACCGTCTTTCTGATTGCCACGCTCCTGTTACTTTCGGCTTGCGGTGGTGAACACCAGGAGCCAGAACCCAACGATGTTCTTCCCCACGAGCTAAATAACCGTGGCGTTGCTCTGATGGGGCGCTTTGACTACGTTAAGGCAGCAGACACCTTTGCCAAGGTGGTTGAAACCGCACCGAATTGGTCCGAAGCGAAAATCAATCTAGCGATTGCCACATTGAACCGGCAAAACCCTGGGGATGAAGACGCGGCGTTAAGCTTGCTGTCGCCCATCGTCAGCAGCGGGGAAAGCGACACGCTGCGCGCTAGAGCCAGTTTTACCAGCGGCATTCTGCACTTCAATCGAGGTAACACCGAGCTGGCCCAAGAGATGTTCGCCCAAGCGGCTGAACTAGCTCCCGACGATGCCTATACCCAGTATTTTCTTGGCCAGACGTTGCTACAACAAGGAAACGCCGAGCTGGCCCTAGAGAACTTTCAACGTGCCGGACAGTTGGACGACTATCTCCGCAGTGCGTTTTACGGCCAATTTCTTGCCCTTCAACGCCTCGGGCAGCGCGAAGCGGCGCGAGAAATGCTAGGGATTTACGAACGTTTGGAAAACAATCCACGCAGCAAACTGGCAGAAATTAAGTACACCCGAATGGGGCCGTTGGCAATGGCTAACGCATCACTGACCGATGGCGTTAAGGACTCCGTAGCGCTATTGCCCGCTGGCCCCTTGTTCGCTGACGCGACTGTCCTATCGGCCAATCTATCGCCTGACAGCGCCAGTGCCCGGGTTCAGGTCACGTCCAACACCTTGGATACGGCGATTACAGTGATCACAGCCAACAGCCTGCAACGCTGTTCATTAGCTGGTTGTTCAGCGTTGGACTCACCGATCAGTCATCCGAAGGCATCTGCCTGGGGCGATATGGACAACAGCGGTGCAGCCGATCAATTGCTGCTTGGGCCGGAGCAAGGATTGTGGGTTCAATACCAGGGTGAGACCCAATGGAATCAAGTGTTGGCCGCAGATGCGGGGCTGTCTGGCGGCCGCTGGGATAATCTGAGTCTGACCGACGCAGATCACGACGGCGACCTGGATGTGCTGCTTTTTGGCGTGAACGAAGGCACGTTACTCATTGGTAACAATGGCAATCGCAGCTATCGGCGATTAAACGATTTCATGCCAAGCATGATCGCCGCCCACCAAGTCATTAGCGTAGATCTGGACCAGGACAGAGACCTGGATCTGGTCCTGGTGTCGCCCTCAGGTGCTCACCAAGTG
>CAZLJY010000191.1:0-9084 GCA_964559945.1 uncultured Gammaproteobacteria bacterium
CGGCCCGACTCACGGAGGCAACCGATGCCGTTTCCAATGCCTGGCTAAGCGTTAGCTCAGGAAGCAAGGCGGGCAGGCGGGAGGCAAGCATCGTTTTTCCCGTACCAGGCGGTCCATGGAGCAGCAAGTTGTGTTGTCCCGCTGCTGCCACCTCCAAGGCGCGGCGGGCTTGATGTTGGCCGCGCACATCGCGAAGGTCGGGCACCGACAGCGGCACTAAATTCGGGCGCTTGGGTTCGTCCAAGTGTCCATCGCCGCGAAGGTATTGGCACACTTCTAACAGATGGTGTGCCTGACGAACTTTGGCGTGACTTGCCAACGCCGCTTCCTGGGCATTGGCTGCAGCCATGACAGCGGTTCGACCGGCTTGGGCTGCCGCCATGCTCACTGGCAACCCACCGCGAACGCCCCGTAACGAACCATCCAAACCCAGCTCCGCTAGGAACTCGAATCGATCCAGGTTTTCTAGCGGTAATTGCTCCGATGCCAACAAGATTCCCAAGGCAATAGCTAGGTCATATCGACCGCCGGATTTGGGCAGGTCTGCGGGGGCAAGATTGATGGTGATGCGACGCTGGGGAAATTGGAATCCGGAGTTTTCCAAAGCGGCCTGGACCCGTTCTCGACTTTCCTTCACCGCGGTTTGCGCCAGCCCAACAATACTGACCTTTGGCAAACCACTACCTAAGTGAACCTCGATTTCTACCAGCGGTGCCTCCACCCCAACCTGGGCACGGCAATAGACTGTGGCCAATTCCATGAATAACCTAAGGGACAAAACAAGGATCTAACGATAAGTGGCAAGAACCGATGAGTCGTTAGATCAATGCCGATGGGTAGTGTGGGCAGTGTGCCCAGCGTGGGACAGGAATCGTTTAGGGTTGGGTGTAGGTCAATGACGAGTGGCCAGGACTGGCTCAGTGAGTTTTACGACCAATTCGCCGTCACGGCGCGAATTGATCACCCAAAAAAGGAGGGCCACCTAACGTTAGGCATCACAACGCTACGGTGACCCTCAACCGGCCATCTACGATCTAGGGTTGGTAGGGCAAAGACGAGTGATGCAGAATAATGCGCATGGTGCCATCAGCATCTTTTTTATAGCCCCAGCTCTTATCCACTTTGGTCACTTGGCCATCTTTGTCGGTCATCGTGACCCAGCCCATCCACATTCCGATATCGCCTTCGATAAAGCTAGCGGAGGTCTGCGAGCTGACGGTTCTCCAGCCTTTGATGCCAAAGCCGCTATCCAGTGGATACTCGTCGTCATGACCAACAAAATACGCCAACGCACCTTTTTTGGTGGGGCGGAAGGTTTTCTCGCCGCTAGCCAGTGTGGGCTTAAACAGAACCGGGCCCAGGTTGTATCCATAAGCAGCATCTAAAACGTCTTCTGCAAGGCTCCTTGCACCCTCGATTCCATCGGCTTCATAGGCTTTGGCAATAGCAACGAGTGCATCTCCCCACGCTTGGCGTGCGGCATCTAAATCGGCTTCGGTAATAGCCACGTTAACTCCTTAATGTTCATGAAATTGCTAGCTTGCACCGGTCGGTGATCGCTAGCAATGCGGACGGTCCATTCGCCTATAAAGGCAAATGCGTTTTCGGCCAATGATTTAATCATCTCGCCGATTTTTATCAATTGTTATGTTATAACATAATGCCCATTGCTGCTCTAATTTTTAGCGATTAATGAGGTCAGTTCAGCCGATTGCCCATCCGGCCACATTTCAGTTCAAGGCCCAATGATTCGAAGGTCATGGAATTCGACGATTTCCCTCCCAAGCTGCCCCTTTGGCCCGATACGATGACCGCTGCCGCCCGCCAGCAAACAGACGTTCGCAACGAGGCGTTTAATCAGGCGATGGATCAGGTTTCGGCGAATACCCCGTGGCGATTTAGTCATGGCTCACTGTTTAACGTGGACAACGGTTGGTACATGGCTAACCTGCCCGAATTGGCCTACCAAAAGGGTGTGCTGATGCGCCTGAGTTACAAACCAGCGGCGTTGGATCCACTGTATTGGGACATCGCTGGATTAACAGTAGATGCGAACGCGTCCCTGCCGTTTCGAAACCAGGTGCCTTTTGCTACCAAGGGGCCTTGCCACTATGCCTACATCGGTCAGGACATAAGCTCAGTGCAGACACTGGCTAAGTTGACCTTAGACTGGACCGATAAATGGTTTGGTTTGAATCAAGCCCGACTGGACATCAACGATATGTTTCATCGACTGGGAAATCTAAGCTTTGCGCCCAAAGATGATCGAACCCTGGCAATCTGTCTGTCCATTTTACAAGGCGATTTGACCACTGCCGCAGACCTGGCGAAAGCTGGCGAGGCAAATCTCTACGCCGATGAGTCGGTTGGCGTTTTTTTTGGAGGAAACGAGGCTGCCCGCCCCAGCATTTTTGAAAAGACCCGACACTGGTTAGTGAATGAGCAGCGGAAAAGATTGCGTTTGGTAAAGTGAGGGCCGCGACGTTTCCCCTATCAATTAGGAAACTAAAAACTCCGCTGGCTGCTTCTGGATGTTCGCCAATCGACTCCTGCCGAGCCATTGCGCTGCGATATCCGTAAATCGACGAGGCCCTCGAAGAATGAGCTCTTTTTTCTCAATCGCTTCGGAAAACGTGCACCAGCCCATATAGAAGCGTGTCAAGTTTCTGGTCGTCGCTTCCACTTGCACGTCGACGTCGAAATCGTTGTCGACAATGCAAAGATCGACATCATCCCCTTTGAAGACTAACCAAGCATTCTGGTGCTTCTTGGGTTGCTCCGACAGATAGATGTGAACAACAAACGGGTTAGGAAGATCAGGGTGAGATCGAGCACTGCGACGCAAACTCCACATAAGGTGGTCGGCATCCAGGTGTTCTAACGACGGCTCAATCTGCAGCCATTCCTGGCTCCAGTCAGCCATGCCGAACACCACGCTGCGCAGCGATTCTCCCGCGCGTGTAAGTTGGTACTCATCATGTCGACCACCCTGCGTAGCGTATTTGGTAACGATGCCGCGATCGGTAAGGTCTTTCAGTCGCGAGGATAGTAAGGTTCTCGACATTCTTGCCACTCCTCTACTGATGTCATTGAACGAACGAGATCCAAGCAACAGTTCCCTCAATATGAGCATAGTCCAGCGACTGCACAAGAACTCGGATGCCATTGCCAGCGGACAAAATTGACCGTAGCTTACTTTTGTACTCATTCGCTTTCTCTTCGGCGGCGTGTCAGTCACTCAACCTATCACGAGACAAGGGAACAAGCTGGTACAGAATTTGTACTAGGCGGCATTGACGCGAGACGAAATACTGAAATCCAACAAACGTCGAGGCCGTCACACCGTCGGGAATAGTCATGCTTATGAGAACAGAACGAATGTGCAGAGCGATTTTTTTGCTGCTCGTGGTCAGTTGTGCTGCCACCCAAGCGGATATCGTTACTGAATGGAATATTACCGCTCGAAATATCGTGGTGGACTCCAAACTTTACACGCCCCCTGCAAATCGAGTTATGGGAATAGTGCACACAGCCATCTACATGGCCGCCAATTCCGTTAGTCAGGAGTACCGGCAAGGTAGGGGTCTTGCTGCGGCGCCGGGTGCGTCGTTGGACGCAGCCGTTGCTGCAGCCAGTTACGTTAGTTTGAGTAAGCTGCTGTTCAACCAATCAGAGGTGATTGAAGCCGCCTATTCGAAGGCGCTAAATCAAATACCTAATGGTCCTGCCAAGAATTCCGGAGTACTAGCTGGACAGACAGCTGCGGAGGCGGTATTGAGGTCGCGCGCTAACGATGGTGGTGCTCTCGAAGAAGCCTATCGACCGCATACAACCGCCGGTCGTTATGTGCCAACCGTTATTCCGGCCGTCCCAGCTTGGCCAGATCGACAGCCCTGGTTAATGCAAAATGCGGCGCAATTCAGGCCCTCTGCACCGCCGGCCTTGGATAGCGCTCAGTGGGCCAAAGATTTCAATGAGGTCAAAGAAATGGGTAGGGCGGATAGTGAGGCACGGAACCCTGAACAAACGGCCATGGCTTTGTTCTGGGAAGCGACCCTGCCGCCGATTTATCATGGGGTTGTGCATTCCGTTGCGCTTCAAGAGGGGAGAAGTCCAACGCAGAATGCACGTCTATTTGCGCTTGTCACCCAAGCAACGGACGACGCGCTTATCTCCGTTTTTGAGGCAAAGTATCACTACGGTTTCTGGCGTCCCATCACTGCTATTCGTAATGCCGATATTGATGGCAATGACGCAACCAAACGAGAAAAGCACTGGAAGCCTTTCATCCCCACACCCATGCACCCGGAGTATCCCTGTGCCCATTGTGTAGTCGCGGCAACGGTCGGAACCATTCTTGAAGCAGAAGTGGGCAGCGATCCTATCCCGTTACTGACAACAAGCAGTGCCACTGCCGGTGGGGCGATTCGCAGCTGGTCTAGCATCGAAAGTTTCATCCAAGAAGTATCTGAAGCGCGCATCTACGATGGTGTTCACTATCGCAACTCAACCGAGGTTGGCAACGCAATGGGCCGAAAGATCGGCGAATTAGCGGTAAGACGTTTTGAGTAGAGGTAGGGTTGTCCGGGAAGCTATGTCGCCAGCCCCAGCGGTGGACTAATCCACCGCTGGGTTTTTGGTGGTCAGGGATTCTGGGCCAATTGGATATCGCCGTTGAGGGTCTTGAGCTTAATGATGGGCCCGCCGCCGGCAACTCTTGCGGTAATCACACTCTCGACTTTGTCCTTGACCCCGCGGCCCTCGCGTTTGCGGTCAACCAAAGGTTTGGTGGGAACCACTTCCACTTCGAAATCTGAATAAATTTCGCCGCGGGCGGTGTCGATGTGAATCTCGGCGCCAGTATTGTCAGGAAGTCCTACCGTTAGATCGCCATTAACCGAGGTTAAGGCCACGGCATTGCCATCTTGCAAGGCGTCCAGCTCAACACGGATATTTTCATTCACCGATTCGGCAATGACTGAGCCGGTAATGCCGGTGGCCGTGATGGGGCCGTTGACGTTGCGAAGATCCAGCTCACCGCGGATATTGTCCACTTCAATCACGCCATCGTTCACGGTGGCCAGCTCAAGATTGGCGTTTATCGGCACCCGGGCGACCACTCGGACTCGGCTGGTGCGCCAGTCGGTATGAATTTTTACTCGGTTATCGTCTTCTTCCACTTCCAAGGAGTAACCACCGGTGGTGATGGGTTTAGGGCCGCTGGGCGTGATGATACGCCGCTCACCCTTCACCACGGATACATCAAACTGTACGTCCTCCCGGTCCTCGCCGATCACCTCGATATGGGCCGACAGCATGCTGATATCAATCCAGACCGGTTTGCCCGGGCGAGACAGCGGTAGGGTGATGGTCTCCATGTCCTGAGCCAGGACCGATGTGCCGGCCAACTGGGCGGCGACTAAGGCTATAGCCAACCACGCTTTGCTTTTAGACCATCGGGTGATCGGTTTGTGATTAAACGTCATTGCGCTCTCCATTGCCTAATTTTTGTTGATCTTGATATCGCCGTTTAACGACTTCACCGAAAACGACGGTCCGCCGTTGCCAATGCGAAGCCCGCCGGCCTGTGAAACTTGGTACCGCAGGGTGGTGCCCTTGCGGCTCTTTTTTACCCGGGGTGTGGTGGCCAGGGGCTCCACCTCAAATTCACTGTGAAGGTTGCCGTTAAACAGCTCCAGAGCCAGGTCGACGCTGCTGTCGGCGGGCATTTCCACGGTGATGTCACCGTTAATGGTCTCCAGTTCGCAATCCCGGTTGGGCGGTTGTGTAAGGGTGACCCGAACCGGTCCGTTAATGCTTTTTAGACGCCCGCAGCGCTGCGCTCCAGCAACCTCTACCGGGCCGTTGACATTCCGAGCGCTGACCACCCCGGTCACCCCATCCACCGTAACTTTGCCATCATTGACGGTGCTCACTTCAATCTGGCTGCCCGATGGAATGGTGACGTCAAACTGAACAGTCAGTTGGCAACCGCGACAGGGGTTTTTTCGGCGGAAGTTATTGGCTTGGCCAACCACCACGCTGACCCCTTGAGGATCAGCGACCAAGCTTAGTGGAAGAATTTCCAATGAACGGTCAAACAACGCCTGAGTGGGCGCACGGCGATGCTCGCTGACCGATACCTTGATCTCATCAACCTCGCCAGCACGCACGCGCACATCGCCCCAGATATTCTCGATCTTAAGACGGGGTGTTTGGGTGTTGACCGGAAACGATTGCTGCCATTGATCCGATTGCTCCACCCAGGGGGCGGCGTTACAGGGCAAACCGGCCCCTGCGGATAGCATGGCTACCCAAAGGTAAATCCTTTTTGTTATCGGAAACCTCATGCGTCTGTAGGCTCCACGGCAGCGGTGACGTAAGGCACCAAATCTGGATCTAGGCGGTTGCTGCGGGCAAGTTCCAGCAGCTGGCGCACCTGCTGAGCGGTACCGTGACGCAGCACCAGGTCTACCAGCGCAAGCTGCACTAGCGGTGAGTCGGCGCCTTCCAGCAAGGCCATCAACTCTGAACCCACTTCACTATTGGCTATCTGCGGTCCTAGTGCGTCAATGGCTGCGCTGCGCACCGAAGCACTTTCGTCGAGACTGGCGCGGCGCAGCAGCGCTTTAGCCAGTGCCGGGTCATCGGCCACCAATTCGCCAGCCGCCAGCACACCGCGCAGGCGGCCGCCGGTGGAGGCTTGCTCTATTTGGTTGAGCAATACCTGGCGATTGAGTTCAGAGACTTCCTCCCGCAGCTGGGCCAGCTCGGGTGGGGCCACTGTGCCGCCGCCGGCGCCAACGCCAATGGGTGCATGGGAGATCAGCAAGCCGAAGCCAAGGCCAATGACCATACAGGCGGCGGCGGGAAACCAAAGGCCTGCATTACCGAAGCGGGCAATCCAGCGCTGGGCCAGAGTAGGCCGGCTGGCGTGTCTGAGCGATTGGTAAAAACCGCTGCGCAGCTCTGGACCAGGTTCTGGGCGCGGCAGATCAGATAACTGATTCCACAGTGCTTGTTCGTTTTCGGCGCCCTCAAAGGGAACGCCCTTTAGTTGCTCTTTAGACATGAGTAGGACTCACCTCCATGGATTCAAAAATTTCGTTTAACTGGGCCATCGCCCGATGCATACGCACCCGGGCGGCGCCCGGTTTGCAGCCCAAGGCCTGCGCCAGATCGTCGTAGCCGTCAAATTCAAAGCGGCCCAACCAGATCACCTCGCGGGCGGCTTCTGGCAGCCGGGCTAGAGCCGTTTGCAGGTTGCTAAGGCGTTGGCTATCGGCAGCGCGGCGTTCGGCATTGAGTTCATCCACCAGCGCCGGCGCAGTCTCCGCTGTGGGTTCGGATACGTTGACTCCGCGCCGCTTATTTTTGCGCAGTTGGTCAAAGGTAAGATTGCGCGCCACGTTGTACAGCCAGGCCTTAAAACACCCCTCGCCACGGAAACTGCCAGCTTTGCGTAAAACACGGATAAACACTTCCTGGGTAAGATCTTCTGCCAGGGCCGGGTTGCGCGTGATCTGCAGACAAAACTGATACACGCCGCGGTGGTGGCGCTCAAATAACGTGCCTAGACAGGAGCTATCGCCATCGGCCACCCAGCTAATTAATTGTTCGTCAGATACTGCCTGCATCAAAGGTTTCCTGTCGCTCTGGGGATAATGACGCAGTTCCAGTCCAAGTGTTACATCGAATCCATTGGGATTATTGTGAATTTTGGCTGAAAGCAGACCCGTGCCAATCAGGTCTATTTGCTCAACCGAGGTCAACAGGCCCGGTCAATATGCTCTAATAACGAACACTCCATATAATGAGGAACACCCCATGAAGCTGAATAAGAAGATGACCGGAGTTGCCTTGGCCATGGCAGCTGCAGGGTTAGCAGGTTGCGCAAGCGTTGAGAGCGGCAGCCAAGGCGGCGCCAAGTCTGCCTCAACCGATCTGGTCCATTGCTACGGCGTTAATCAGTGTAAAGGTCACAACGACTGCAAAACCGCTGACAATGCGTGCGGCGGCCACGGATCTTGCAAAGGCAGCGGGTTTGTCGCTATGCCAGCAAAAGCCTGCGGCGATGTTGGTGGCAAGGTCCAGGACGAATGGAAAGGCAGTGTGGCCTTGGCAGATCTTAGCCACTGCTACGACGTCAACATTTGTAAGGGTCATAACGACTGCAAAACTGCTGACAACGCCTGTGGCGGTCATGCCAGTTGCAAAGGCACCGGCTTTGTAGCGATTCCAGCAAAAGCCTGTGGCGACATCGGCGGTAAAGTTGGATCCTAAAGGGACCTAACCTAGGTACGTTGGGGCCGAGGAGTGTGATGCTCTTCGGCCTCAGTGCCCAGGGTTGGTGAACGTCGCCATGGACTTTCTGGGCTTTGGGCTGGGGCTTCGCACCGAGCACTTTCAGCACGTATTGGATCACCAGCCAGCGGTAGACTGGTTTGAGGTCTTATCGGAAAATTTCATGGTAGCCGGCGGCAAGCCGCGCTATTACCTATCCGCCATCGGCGAGCGTTATCCGCTGGTCATGCATGGCGTCTCACTGTCAATCGGGGCAACCGATCCGCTGGATAAGAACTACCTTAGCCAGCTCAAATCCTTGGCTGAAGCGGTCAATCCCCAGTGGATTTCTGATCACCTATGTTTCACTCGCGCTGGCGGCGTCAATAGTCACGACCTGTTGCCGTTGCCCTACAACGAAGAAACCCTCCATCATGTGGTTGACCGGGTATCCCAAGTGCAGGACTTTCTGGGCCGCCAGATATTGCTTGAGAACGTATCCAGTTACCTAAATTACCGCAGCTCTGATCGTTCGGAGTGGGAGTTTTTCAATGCAGTGGTGGCAGCGGCTGACTGCCGCATGCTGTTGGACGTCAACAACATCTATGTGAGCGCCCGCAACCATGGTTTTAGTCCAGACGATTACCTGGCGGCCATCGACCCGGCTCGGGTGCAGCAGATTCACTTGGCTGGACACAGCGATTTCGGCGATTACGTGGTTGATACCCATGATCACCCCGTGGTGGATGAAGTGTGGGGTCTGTACGCCAAGGCCCTGAAACTGTGTGGCCCAGTGAGCAC
>CAZLJY010000192.1:0-8967 GCA_964559945.1 uncultured Gammaproteobacteria bacterium
GGTCAATACCATGAGCAATACCGTGCTTGATCCTGAAGGGGTAAAAACCAAGTTCGGGGTAGGGCCAGAACTGATCATCGATTACCTAGCGTTGGTAGGGGACAAAGTCGACAACGTGCCCGGAGTGCACAAATGCGGCCCAAAAACCGCCACCAAGTGGTTGGATGCCTATTCAAGCCTGGATGGGGTTGTTGCCGCTGCCGATGATATCGGCGGAAAAATCGGCGAATATCTGCGCGAAGCTCTGCCGTCGTTACCCTTGTCCAAAGATTTGGTGACCATAAAAACGGATGTTGAGCTGGATCTCACTGAGGAGAGTTTGCGTTTGGGTACAGCCGACGTCGACACCTTGCGGGAGCTTTACACTCGATACGAGTTTAATCGCTGGTTAACCGATCTGGATGAAGACGATCCAGTGACCGAGACCCAAACCACCGAGACCGAGATCGTCCGCGATCTAGACACACTCAATCGTTGGATTCAGGGCTGCCAGACCGCAGGACTCTACGCGCTGGATTGTGAAACCACTGGCCTGGACCCGATGGCGGCAGATTTGGTTGGCATCAGTCTTTCGTACCAGGCCGGCAAGGCGGCCTACGTGCCCATTGCACACACTGGCAGCGATGCCGGCCAGCAGCTATCGGTAGCGGAGGTGATCAACGCTCTGAAGCCTTTAGTGAGTGACACTCGCTGCGCCTTGGTTGGGCAGCATTTTAAATACGATGCGCTGGTCTTAGGTCGCCACGGTTTAGCCATTGATCAGTGGCAGTTCGATACCATGCTGGAATCGTATGTGGTCAATGCAGGCGGCGGGCGGCACAACATGGACGCCTTGGCTGAACGTTACCTGGCGCGGCGGACGGTGCATTTTGAAGATGTGGCCGGCAAAGGCGCAAAACAGATTACCTTTGATCAGGTGCCCGTTAATGACGCGGCTAACTATGCCGGCGAAGATGCAGACGTCACGCTTCAATTGCATCAGACACTGTGGCCAGAATTGGAAGCTCAGCCGGGGCTAAAATCGGTCTTTGAAGAGATCGAAATGCCGCTGGCGCCTGTGCTGGCACGCATAGAAAGCAAAGGGGTGCTGGTGGATGAATCCATGTTGGCTGGGCTCAGTCAGGAGTTTGCTGAGCGCATGCATGGGTTGGAACAATCGGCCTATAAAGAGGTTGGGCGAAAGTTCAATCTGTCTTCTCCCAAGCAGTTGCAGCAGATCTTGTTTGAAGAGCTGGAGCTGCCAGTGCTGCGCAAGACCCCCAAAGGTCAACCTTCTACCAATGAAGAGGTGTTGGAACAATTAGCGCGGGACTATCCGCTACCTAAGATGGTGATGGAGCACCGCCAGCTATCGAAGTTGAAGTCCACCTACACCGACAGTTTGCCCCATCAGATCAATGCAGAGACAGGGCGAATTCACACCTCTTACCATCAGGCGGTGGCAGCGACGGGCCGACTATCATCCAATGATCCGAACCTACAAAATATTCCGATCCGAAGCCCGGAAGGACGGCGTATTCGAGAGGCCTTTATTGCACCCCAGGGGCGCATCTTATTGGCTGCGGATTACTCCCAGATTGAACTGCGCATCATGGCGCATTTATCCGGTGACGACGGCCTTCTTACCGCCTTTAAAGAAGACAAAGACGTCCATGCGGCGACTGCGGCTGAGGTGTTTGGCGGTGATGCCGATACCATTGACCCGGACAAGCGGCGGGCGGCCAAAGCGATTAACTTTGGGCTCATCTACGGCATGTCGGCGTTTGGTCTGAGTCGGCAACTGGGTGTGGGACGCAAAGAGGCGCAGGAATACATCGATGTGTACTTCGCTCGCTATCCCGGAGTCAAAGGCTATATGGAGGAAACTCGGGAAAAGGCCCACGACGCCGGTTACGTAGAAACCTTGTTTGGACGGCGATTGAATCTACCGGAAATTAACTCGCGCAATTATCAACGTCGCCAAGCGGCCGAACGGGCGGCGATCAATGCGCCCATGCAGGGTACGGCGGCGGACATTATCAAGCGGGCCATGTTGTCGGTAGACCAATGGTTAAGGGGGCCGCTGGGGGAAAAAGCGGCGGTGTTAATGCAGGTTCACGATGAATTGGTGCTGGAAGTGGATGAACAGGCGCTAGAGGAGGTGCAGGCGGGGGTCGTTGAGCGTATGTCGGCAGCGGCGTCATTAAGCGTACCGCTATTGGTGGAGGCCGGAACGGGCTACAACTGGAATGATGCGCACTAAACCCCAATGACTTTGGAGCTTTGGCAGTATGCCCTGCTCAGCGCCATAGGCGTGTTGGCAGGCTGGATGAACGTTATGGCTGGTGGTGGGTCCCTGCTAACCATACCCGCCATGCTGTTTATGGGCATCTCAGGGCCGGTGGCCAATGGCAGCAATCGCATTGCTATCGTGGCCCAGAATATTGTTGCCAGCATGACCTTTTTCCGATCCGGGTTCAGCGACCTGAAGCTCAGCTTGTCGCTCGCGGCCGCCGCGTCGTTGGGCGCCGCAGTGGGGGCGTCTTTTGGGGCTCAGCTTGATGGCGTTTGGTTTAACCGGCTATTAGCGTTTGTCATGCTGGCGGTGATGGTGTTGATGGCTGCCGGCGGTGATAAAGCGTCCAGTGAAGTCGCTGACCCCCATCGAAAAATCTCTCCCACCCGGTTTTGGCTTGGCCACCTGTGCATGGTGGGTGCGGGCGCCTGGGGTGGATTTATCCAGATTGGTGTGGGGTTTGTATTGATGCCCATTTTGCACCGAGTGCTGGGCTTGGACTTGGTGCGGACCAATGCCCACAAGGTGCTGATTGTGCTGATTTATACTTTCGTTGCGTTGGCGGTTTTTGCCCGTAACGTGGAGCTATTGTGGTCTGCGGGTTTGGCGCTGGCGCTGGGCAACGCTGTGGGTGGTTGGCTAGGTGCCCGCACTAGTATTGATCACGGCGAGGTCTGGATTCGCCGTGCCCTCTATGTGGGGTTGGCTGCACTGGTCATCAAATTGCTTTTTTTCTCTGCCTGATAACATTCCGTCGAGCTGACCTGTTGGCATCGCTGTATCCCGAGTTAATCACGTAACGTATTGAAATAAAGGCGGTAAAAAGACGGTTAGAAAATCATCACAAAGCCATCAAGAGTGCTGTTAGGGCCGAAGATAGTATTTCGATGCGGCAATGTGCCGCAGGAAATTTCTAACTCTGGAGAGCCCTATGTTTTTCAAAACTCAAAAAATTAATAGTAAAAACTGGATTGTCTTAACGGCAATGGCCGTTCTAATTGGCTGCAGCCTAAAAACCGCCAGCGCGCAGCAGATTCGGATTAACGATGTGTCATCTTCTGAAGCATCAGCCACTCAGCGCTTTACGATTTCCGTGGATTCTAACGCTGACAAACAGACCAATGCGCTCAAAGGCGAAGCCATCTCGCTGGTGGTATCGACCAATGATGGTACTGCATTGGCAGGGGCCGACTACCAATCGACCCAGCAGACCATCACCATTGCTGAGGGCGTCGCTTCGACCGACTTCGATATTGTGTTGATTGATGATGCGTTGTCTGAGGGTAACGAGACTTACACGGTCAACTTGTCGCTACCGTCCGCTGTTCGTCAGAAGGGCTTGATCACTATCGTTGATGGAGTGGGTGTGGGCACCATCATAGACAACGACGGCGCGCCGGCACCTGCGGCAACACCGGTGCCCGGGGTTAGCGTTTGGGGATTGGGTTTTCTGGTGTTTTTGACCATCATTGCCGCTGCCGGTGGTTTCGGTTATCGCCGCCCGTTCTAGCAGCCTCGAGAAAAAACTACCCTTGGCTTTTTCAACAGGCGGCTTGGCCGATGAGACTGGGCTATAGATCAGGGCTAAGTTAGGACAAGGGCTGCAACGTCATGGACGCTGAACAACAGCAATCGCGACCGCTCCCAAAAAAAAGGGCCCCGTTGCCGGGGCCCTGATGAAACGTTTAACTCGACTGACTGATCAGCGGGAGGCACCGATCAGTGGCGCGGTGAGACGGGTCAAATCAATCTGGCCTGAACCGTAGCCATCAAGAGTCGACTCGTACTCCAGGGTCGCCGTGGTGTCGGACGTGAATTGCACTCGTACTTGTCCCCACGGTGTGCGTGTTACCGCAGCCGGGTCAAAGGTTTCACCAAACGTGGTGCCCTCGGTAATCACCAGGTCAGCAATGGCAGTCTCTCCCGCGATAGGCCCTGAACCAATCAGCCAAACCTGATCTCCGGAACCATCTGGAGCGTAGGTGTAGAAACTGACCACCGCCGTTGGGTTGTCGCCATTGGTCAACTCAATCATTAATCCTTCGCCGCTGCGGTCAGGGTTATACCAGGAGCCGCTGAACGAGCCGTCGATACCTCGGCTAATGTTCACCTCAGCGATCCGCGAGCCTGGGCGACTGAAATCGGCGCCAGTGGCATCAAAGGTAAAGCCAGGCCCATTGGTGCCACCCAGAATATTGACCGGGGTTGCATCAGGGTTACCCACAGAACCGTTAAAGCCAGGATGTACTTGGACAGTGCCGCCTTCTACCTCACCGGTGTCCGGAGCGCTTTGGTCAAAGAAGGCCGCATCAACTTCTGTATTGACCTCTGTGCCTGAATCCCGCACCCCATCGCCCGCAACAAAAAACCGCAGTGGGCCGTTGAAATTTCCCTCTTCATCAAATACTTCAAAGGCGGTGGGATTGCCATTGCCAATAAATGCATCGTTTGACGGAATCACCATGGAGGCGAAACTGAAATACCGATGTGCACTGGGGTTCAATTGAAAGCTAGCGCTGCCGGTAGTACCCGGATCAAATAGTGGTGCACCCTCAAAGCCTGAAGGCTCGGTGATGGTGGTGTCGACTCCGTTGCTCACTAAAGATAGGAATTCAGCACTTAGGTCACCGGTAGCCCCGTCTTCTGCAACGCGTTCAAGCCCAACTGAGGCTGGAGCACCAATGTCGTAAAGGTCAAATGATCCGTCGTGAAAGCCGACCCAAACTGGCGTTAGAAAGGTGCCGTTTTCCTGTTGGAGGTTGGTGACGCTCACTCGAACGGGTAGGTCAGCAGGCTCAACAGTAATGCGCGCGATGCTGTAGTTAGGAACGGAGAAGTCCGCCGCTGTGGCGTCGAAAAATACTCCCGGTCCGCTGGTGCCGCCCAGAAAAACCACAGGGGTGCCGTTCGGGTTGGCAAACGACCCATTGAACCCAGGGTGCAGGCCAATGACGTCGGTGGTGGTGTTGCCTGTGTTGGGCGCAGATTGGTTAAAGAATGCTGCATCCGACTCAGTATTTTCCTCAGTTCCGGCATCAAGGATGCGGTCGGATCGAATAATAAAGCTGACCGGACCGTTGAACTCGCCTGCCGCATCGAACAGCTCAAGCGCTTGCGGGTTGCCATTAGCGAAAAACGCATCGTTGGAGGGCAGCAGCATCGAGGCATAGCTCATGAAGCGCTGAGTGGCGGGGTCGATATCCAGGGTAACGCTGGCTCGATCGCCTGGGTCAAAAACGGGTGCGCCAGCGAAACCGGCTGGAGCGGTCAAGGTGGTGTCTTGACCCCCGCTTACCGCTTCGTTGAAAGCGTCGCTGATGGGGCCGTTAGTGCCATCTTCGGCCAACGCCTCCAGTTCAGGTGAGGACAGCTGCCCGCTGTCATAAATATCGAAACTGCCGTCATGGAAACCCATCCAAACCGGAGTAAAAAAGACTCCCTGATTCGGCGCTAGGTTTTCAACCGTAATTTTCAGCTCTACTGCTTGGGCCGCTGTTCCGCCAAGGAATAGCGCTGCCGCAAGGCTTGTCAAGCGGCTTGCGCCGCGAGAACGATGGTTCATTGTGTGATCTCCCGAAAGTCGTTGTTAGATGTGGAGCAGGCAAGGATGTACCCAGGTGACTACCCACACCGCAGAGGCTAAAAGGAAAAACTCACGGCGATCTCACCGATTTATCACGAAACTATCCCAGATCTAACGGAGCCCTAGCGTTGCTCAATTGGCGGCTAACGACAGGTCGAAAAATCCCATTCAACGTTGAGCAATTGGGCCCAAACGGCATTGAGCGCTAAAAACTGGCAGTAGCGCTCGCCGGCGCGCTTAGGGTCGCCATTGGCAGCGGCCAATCGCGCCGCTGCCAGCCAGATGCGGTCCCATTGAGGTGCTCGCTTCAAAGCGTGTTCTACAAGTGCCAGCTGTTGTTCGGTGGATTGGGTTCGTTGTGCCTGATGTATTAGCTGGCGAGCATGGGCAGCGTCATATTGGACCCGAAGGTGTTCAATGGCGTCGCCAGGAGCAAAATCCACCCGCAAGTCGGTGTCCACGGGCCAGGCTTCCCCAGTGGCAACTCGCAGCGCGGCAGACAGGATGCCAATGGTTTGCCCGCCGGCAATTTGGCCTGCTTCCAGCGCACCAAGTAGTTTCTCCGGCAACGATCCTTCGGCGTGTTGATAGTGGCTGAGCATGGCGTCGAGAACCGCCACTGAACTCAACCCATTGCCTTGAACGGACACGTATTTCTGGCTCTTTTGACCGGCGAATTTTCCGGCATTAGTGCCAGTGTGTGCCGCTATAGAGCCGTTGATGGCGACAATAGCAATCTGCCTGAAGTGTCGATCAAAGCCATCTGGGCAGTCCGGCTCCCGGTTTAACGCGGCAATGAGCCCTTGCTCGGCATCGCCTGTGCGCTTCAGCTGGGCAAGCGCTGCGGGTGCATGACAAGGATTGGTTTCAAATTGGGACACGCCGGCCCCAAGATTGAAGACCGCAAAGGGTACTCCATTACCCACCGCGAGATTGTGGGTGGCTACCGCTACGCCGCAATGGCCAGTCTTGGTGTCACAGGCCGCAATTGAAAACGTAGCAGCAGCCTCTGCAGCGAAAAATTCTACGAGAAGGAAAAGTAACGTCCGTTGCAGCAGCACGGGGGAGAGAGTCATGGCTATTGAGGATTGGCTTCGTCCTTACTAGCGACGACTAGCGCTTCAAACTGTTACACAAAGGCCGAATTCACCGTGATCGGTGGCCCCTTATTGGTCTTTCAATAGCGAGCGCCGATGGCTGGCTAGCCAGCCGCAGGGGTGGGTTCGGCCAATGGCAGGGAGAAGATAAAAGAACTGCCCTGGCCCGCGCGACTTTTCGCCTCTATGCGGCTTTGGTGGAGGTCCAAAATGCGTTTCACAATCGCAAGACCTAAGCCAGCGCCGCTTTTGTGAGTGTTGGCGGCATCGTCTGGGCGGTAGAAACGGTCGAATAAGTAGGGTAGGTCGCGCTGAGCAATTCCGGTGCCCGAATCGTGAACGGTCACTCGCACATCGCTGTGATCGCCGGGTGCCATGGAAACTCGAATACTGCCGCCGGCGGGTGTGTGGGCCAAGGCGTTTACAATGAGGTTCTCTAGAACCCGCTCAATCAGGCCAATCTCAGCGAAGGCATGAGAGGCAAGGGGATCGCAATCCATGGTCAATGATACGTCTTTCTGCTGGGCCCGCAGCTGAAAATTCTGCAACACATCGCTAGCAAGTTCAGCCAGGCAAAACAGTTCGGGCTGAGGTTTGCGGCTGGTCGCCTCTAAACAGGACAGTTCAAATAATTCGTCCACCAAGCGAGTCAGTCGATCACAGCTTTTACTCGCAATATCGACGTATTCCTGTGTTTGTTCCGCGCTGAGGGTTTCACGCTTTAACCGCAGCGTCTGCAAATACCCGTCTAAAGCCGCCAGCGGGGTGCGCAGATCATGGGATACATTGGCCACTAATTGGCGGCGCATTTCATCGGTCCGTTGAATCGTCGTCATTTGCTCTGCAATGGTATGGGTCATCTGGCTCACTCGAGCCTCAAGTCGGTCAATCTCATCGCCAGCGTCTGGTGCGCGATCGGGTACGCTCAGCACCTCTGGGATTTGTCGGTCTTTCACGCTGGCATCAAACTGACTGACTTTGGTGTCCAGACGCCTTAAGCGGCGGGTCAGGGTGCGAAATACGATGGTGCCGGTGAGGCCGCCAAAGCCGATAAGGAAGGCCAGGGAAGCCACGCTGATGTACCAAAGGGTGCTTTCGCTGACCTTCGCTGCGACATCATCAAACTGATCGCTGCCCAGCACCACATAGAGATAACCGTAGGTAATGCCTTGGGTTTGGGCGGGGGCCGCAGAAAATACCTTACGCCCATCGTTGGAGCGTGGGTTGTCACCCCACAACGGAAATCCGGCATCGCCTTTGAGAAATTGCATCACAGGTTCCATGGCCACCGATTCTCGTTTGACTCGACGATAGGGTGCGGAGTAGGCAAGGATGTTGCCACTGAGGTCCAGCAGGTAAACCTCGATGTTGGGATTGACCACCATCAGAGTGTGGAACACGTGCTCAAGGGCTTCGTCATTCACACCATCGGCACTGATCAGTACGTTTTCAGCCACCAGGTTGCTCGCGAGATTACTGTGCAGTTGTTGATGGACCTGATGTTGGTGGCGATCCATGATCAGGCGACTAATACTGAGATAGGCAATGCCAACACTCAATAAGACTGCCAGCAACGTAAGGGTTAATTTGTTCGACAAGCGTGACACTAGGCTTCGGCCAGCCGGTAACCGGCACCCCAAACGGTGCAAATGTACTTAGGGTTTCGCGGGTCGACCTCAAGTTTGGCCCGTAAACGGTTGATATGGGAATTGACGGTGTGCTCGTAACCACTGTGGCTGTAACCCCAGACGGCGTCCAGTAGTTGGGCGCGACTAAATACCCGCCCGGGCCGCTGGCAAAAGTGCAGCAGCAGGTCAAATTCTCGCGCTGTTAACGCCAAGTCGGCGCCCGCTAGGCATGCCCGCCGTTGATCAATATGGACAACCAAGTCGCCGACCACAAGCTCACCCTGCGCGTCAGTCTCCTGTGTATTTTGTATCGCTTCCAGTCGGCGAAACAACGCTTTGACCCGCGCCACCAGTTCAAGAATGCTAAAGGGTTTGGACAGGTAG
>CAZLJY010000193.1:0-8805 GCA_964559945.1 uncultured Gammaproteobacteria bacterium
GTTGGACAGTACTCCCACAACCGCAATGATCCAGAGCAATGGAACAAAGCGATCAACCGTGCGCCAGCGCTTTAATAGGACTGGCCCGCAGCTCAAGCCAAACCAAAACGGCAGCAATACATAGACGCCCATGGCGAGTTGGGTCGGCGGCAGGAATTGCAGTCCCACCAGAGCTGCATGGATTGGAATCAGCCAGCCGATTAGGGTTAACGCCGAAAACCCCCTGACATGGGGTTCGGCCACCGTGTGCCACCCTAGGCAGATCAACATCAGTAAGTTGGGCAGGTAAATCAGTGGCGACAAGCCGGCCTGGGACAACATCCACCGCGCTGGACCAGCGAGCAACGTGAGGCCGACAAAAGAGCCTGCCGCCAGCAATATGAGACGTTCACGCCAACGTACCTCGAATGCAAATCCGAACAACACGATTAGCTCACCTTTTTTTGGTTGAGCACAACGTTGGTGAGGAAGTCTAAATACTCGCTGGCGCGATTTTGCGCGAGGTATTGAGAGGCTTTGTCCAATGCCGCTTTTCCCAGTGCTTCGTGGCGTGCTGGCTGATCAATAAATTCGATCATTTGTGAGCCCAATTGGGTCACGCTTCCGGCACGGAAAACGCGGCCATTGATGTTGTGGTCTATGGATTCGGGAATACCGCCGCGATCCGATCCAATCACCGGGGTGCCTTGGGAAAAAGCCTCAAACACCCCATTGCCCAGCGCTTCTTGCCATTGGGAGGGAAATATCAGGGTATCGATGGCGTACAAAAATTCTGGCGCATCGACAAACCCTTCATAAGAAACCTGGGGTAGGGGGAAGCGACGTTTCAGTGAGTCCACGTAGTCGGGATGGCCACGGCCCGCCACTCTGAGTCGAAAGTCGTGTCCTTTTTTCGCTAATGCCGCGCACGCCTCCAGCAGTGTTTCGATGCCTTTGGATTTTTCAATTCTTGCCAGATAACCAAAGGTCATCGGCCCTGGGGATCGTATCGCGGGTGCATCCTGAATCGTAAAGCGCGGCGACAGCGCGTTATAGATGGCTCGGCGTGGAATATGGGTGAACAACCCGTGTGCGATGTGCGTATCCAGCACCGACTGGGAGACGCCAATGACGCCACTTAGGTGACGTGCATGGCGCCATCGCGGGAGGCTCAAGATTTTGCAGGACTTACACCGATCCTGCTGGGTGCCGCATTGCTCACCGTTACGCGCTAAGGTGGTTTGAGGACAGAGCAATCCGTAATCGTGCAGAACATGGACGGTAGGAATTCCCATTTTCGCAACGGCGGGAATCACAGCGGTCGAAAGACCCTGCAAATTGCGAGTGAGCACGATGTCGGGTTGCACGGACGCCACGATATTTTTTACTCGGCGGGCCATTACGACATTGTTGGTATCTATCCCGTGCCAGGTCCCTTTTTGTGCAACGCTACGACGTTGGTTGCTACCAAATGGCCAGTAGATGTTGGCCAATGGCACACCGTGGACGATGACCTTTCCGGACGGGTCACCCACCGGCTTTCCGGTTCCTGTTGGTGGTTGTAATGTGACCACGTGCAGCTGGTGACCAAGATCAACCATCGCTTCTGACATGGTCTTTAAGCCCATTTCAGCGCCGCCAACAATGTTCGGTGGATAAAGTGAGGAGACGTTTAAGATTCGCATGACATAGTCCTTGCTGTTGTTTTCGGTGTCGGACTGCTGAAGACTAAGAACCGGATTAGCTCTGCCGCGATCATGGCAACGATTAAGCCAGTGACCCCTGCCAGCCAGGCGCCGATAGCTGCCCCAAAGAGGTGGATGGCTGAACCCCACCACAACCCCTTCGAGTACCAGAGCGCGCGCCCCAGGCCTAGACACATCAGTTGTCCTTGCGCCAAGGCAAACGTGGCCAGAACTAGCCAGCACGACATCCCGACAAGCCAGTAGACGTTGATGATCATTGTGGGCTCGGGGAAATTGACCATGGCCAGCGTGCCGGCACCCGCAAAGCCGAATCCAAGAAAGATTCCAGCTATCACGAGTCGGTGTTTCCAGAGTTTTGCTATACGTATCCCTTTGGCCCTTGAGCCCTGGTAATCGCGGGTAACTCTTGGGAGCAACGCTTGGACCACTGGTTTTAACAATCCCAACATTGCTCTCGCGATTTTTTCTAGCAAAGAAAACGCACCGACGACGGTGTCAGATACGAAAAAGCCCAAAAAGAAGGCATTGCCATGGGCGCCAACGTTGGTGAAAAACTCTGAACCGAAGAGCGATTTGGATTCCCGCCACGCTCGCTGGGTGCCTAGGCGTAGGGCGTCCCATGAAATGCGCCAGCGCAGATGGAGCCGATGTACGATGACAAACTGGGCGAAGATTCCCGAAATGAGCGTTGCCCCAGACTGAAGGTAGGCTGCCAGGATCAAGTCATCAGGGGTACGAATCAGGCAGACGATCAAGCCGCATGCCAGCAATCGTCCGCCGAGGCTGCAAAGGGTCGTGAAATGCATCACCTCAAGACCCTGAAAAAGCCAGGTGGGATAGAGCCAGGTTCCAAGCACCATGAGGTAGCAGGCCCAGGCCATCGAGCGGTCAAACCAGACCGTAGGATTTATCACCGAAAGTGCACCAAGTCCAAGGGTGACCAGTAGCAGAAAAAAGCCACGCAAGGCCTGAGTCGACAAGTAAATATGCTGTGCTTGATCTAGGGTTAAATTGGGGGCTGCAAGTGCTCTTACGGCACGCGTGTTGAATCCGGAATCGACAAGCAGTACGCCTATTAGCATCATCGAGCTGGTTTTTGATAATGCGCCAAATCCCTCTACGCCAAGGCTGGCAACCAGAAACGGTATAGTTAACAGCGGCAGAACGTAGCTGGCTATTTGCAGAACATACAAGGCAGTAACATTGCCTGATAACGACCCGCGCTTAAGGCGACTCATGACCTGCTCCGAACAAAAGGCAGGTAGTGGAAAATCTCGGACAGCAACTCCCGCCATTGGCGTTCGAAATCGCTGCTTTGTTTGCGCCGCTCGGCAACATACGCAGACGCAAGTACCCAGAACAGACAGGCAAATCCGCTTCCGAGCATGGCGAGTATGGCCGCAATCCGGGTTCTCGGTTTGGACTTATCGTCGGGTGCTATGGCCCAATCCAATACCTGAAACAGGGACATGTCTCGGGTCACATCAATTTTCCCCAGTTCGCTATAACGACCAAGTAGCATGACGATCGACTCCCAATAGGCCACTTGGCGTCGCTTTTGTGCGTGTTGTTGTAGCGCATCTGTTGCACTGCCAATTTCAGCTAGCCCCATGGCCGAGGATCGTTCGCCGCCAACCATGACCGCCAGTTCGTCGCGCAAGTTGGCGAGCTCTCTTTGGATCAGTTGGACGTCCGGGTTTTGCGGCGTTGCGTAGCTGGCCATTGTCTTTAGTTGAATTTCTCGGCCAGAGATTTGCGCTTCCAATTCAGCCACTGCCTGGACAATGGCCTGGTCTTGTCCGGTTAGGCGAGTGAAACCGGTGGACTTTTCGGCGTTCGATAAATCCTCATCAGCGGCATCTAGTTCGGCGCGGGCCTTAATCAGGGCTTTGCCGTAAAAGTCGCTGCGACGTTGGGCCTGTCGACTGGCCATATTGGCAGAGAAAATGTAGAACTGATTGACATAGCTATTGGCAATCTCGGCCGATTTCTCGGGTAGCAGATCCTCCACCGAGATCGAAACGATACCGTCTTTGCCTGCTCGGATAACCGTTGATCTCTGAAGTTTCTTTCTTAGCGTGCTGCCCTTGGAAATGCCGTAATGGCGACCCAGCAATTGCTCATCAATTACTGCGTCTAAAATGGTTCGGCTCTTCAGTACGCCAACAAATAGATCTGTGGGGTTTTTAAGGGTAAGGGCACTGTTGCCCAGCTGGCTTTCTCCGCCCAGCTGGTTTTGCATGCCGGTGACGGTGTTTTCGTTGTACTGCGGGGGCAGCAAGCGCGCAGTGGCGGTGTATACCGGATCCATAATTTTGCAAACGACTATGGCAATAGCGGCGCATAAAAAAGGCACACCCAATAAAAATTTTAGGCGTCTGGCCAACACTAAGAACAATGGCAAAACGCTATGGTTTGGAGGCGGTGAACTGTCCATGGCTAACTCACAACCCATCCAGAATTTTCAGACCAGCAGCGCCAAGGCCAAATTGATAGAGCACTTGCGTCCAGTCCTTTAGGCGCCGAACAAAGGTTGCACGATCAACTTTTTCTGGGATGACGATGGCATCGCCTGCTGCCAATGCGAGTTTTCTATTGGCTTTGAGAAATGTCCCGTCGGGACGAAGAACGTAAATATTTCGCATATCGGCGCCGGGAATAGGGCCTGCTTTCTCGATGTAGCTTTTATATCCTCGTTTCTTTGCATGCAGGAACGAACCCTGGCGGATAACGGCGCCAACAACTTCGATCGTATCGGGCCTTGATGGCACATATAGAGTGTCGCCATCGTCCAACGCGAAACGCGGGAGCGCTTGAGCGCTGGAAATTTCTGGCTCAAGTTCCAGCACCATTCGACCGGTGGGCTGGGCATCTCGAAGACGTCGAATGAGATTGGCTATGGCATCCGATTCGGGCGGTATAGCCATCGACAAGTCGCCGCTAAGAACGTTGCGCGATCGGTCAATAAGATGGCGTTGGTAGTCTCGTTCCAACTCGTCGATGGCCTCGTTGATCCGCGCTTGTTGGCGCAGGCGTACCGACTCTCGACGAATTTCCAGTCCAAACAGGTATGCCGATGGGGTAAGGCCGCCAGCGCGTTGCACTAGGTCAGCCATCGTTTCATTTTCTTTCAGCGAATAAACGCCCGCTCGGGAGACTTCGCCCTCGATACGAACGAATCGGTGTTTCTGTGCGTTGCGGGTGCGAAAATCGTTAATCGCAAAGACGGTCAAAGCGTCGCCGGGTTGTAACTCCAGGTCGTAAGCTGGGTCTTTGTCCAAAACCGCTCGAGCCAGCTGTATGGGAATCAGCTCCGCCGCTAAGGTGGATTCGTTGATCCGTTCCAGCGCGGCGTATTCCCAGTTCACATCCGGTGATGATTCGTTGAACGTGGTGTTGGTTTCTCGCTTCGCAGCGCCCAGCCATTGATCTCGGCGGTTGTGTTGCAGCCAATAGGTTGGCGAAATGAGTGCCTCACGGGAGGGGATGAGATCAGAAATCCGCATACCGGGCGTAAAGGTGTGGCGAAATGGTTGGGCAACATGTCCGCGCAATGTGACCGTGTTGGTCATGCGCGGGTTGACCGGTGTAATGAGTGCCAAGTCGCCAGGCCGCAGTTCAATGGCCAGGGTCGAATCACTGAGCGGGTAGGTCTCGAGAATCCGTTTGCCCGAGGGGGTTATTCGTTCCAGTGACAGCTGCTGGGCTTGTGCTGTCGTACTAAGGCCGCCGGCAAAGGCGATGAGTTCGCTCAGCGTTTCCCCTGCCTTTAGTTGAAATATCGCCGGCGCGTTCACGCTGCCGGCAATGGCAACCTCGCCAATCTGAGGCGGAATGAACAGCATGTCACCGGTCATCAAGCGGTAATCACCGTCGAGTTGGCCGTCGATCAGTAGTTTGTAGAGATCAAACTCAGCATGGTCCCGGCCCGCGCGGCGCAGTACGATCCGACGTAAGTCACCGGCCTGGCCTGGCCCGCCGGCCATCAGTATGGCATTGAGGCTATTGGATAGGCTTGGCACAACATAGGTGCCTGGAAACGCCGCGAACCCTGTGATGTAAATCTGGATCGATTTGAGTTGTCCAAGGGATACGGATAACTCAAAACCTTTGTAGAGGCGTCCGATGGCGCCAGCTAGATGCGCCTTTAGGTCGCTGAATTGCACGCCGGACAATGGGATGGCACCAATTTTAGGGATCACAATCTGCCCCTGGCGATCAACGGTTCCCCGGTAATCAATTTCGACCGTGCCCCAAGCTCTGAGGAATATTTCGTCGCCAGGGCCAAGCACGAACTGACTTGGAACGTTGACTTGGTTGGGAGTTGTGAAGTTTCTCGTTTCGGTATGGAACAGGTCTCGACCATATCGCGGGAGAGTTGTGCCAAGGCTGTCGGCGACCAGTACTGCAAAGTCTGACTGGGCGCCTGCGCTCAGCTGGGTCGGCCGCAGCGGGGCCGCTTCCGAGAGTCGCGGTCCTGTGGGGCCTCGCTCATCCACACGTAGAGTGGGATAACTTAATGCAGGCCGCAGGGTTCGATTGACGCTGCCTGCAGAGCCCGCCGTCTGGGCCGGCAATTCGTCATCCGTTGGTGCATTGCTTAGCTGATTGAATGCTTCCAGCGGGTTGGCGTGCGCATTGCTAAAGGTCAATAAAAAGGCCAGCAGGCCAATCAGTAGTGCTGCAGAGCGCCAGCCGATCGGGGGAATGGATTGCCCGGGAGACGCGGCGTCTTGTTGCAAAGTTGTTTGATGTAATGACATAGCAATGGTTTGTGTCTATCCAATTGCTGATTACTATACCGATAAAAATGATACTTAGAGAAAATTATAAGTGAACAAATGATAATTGAATTTCGGAAACCCGACATTATTATCATTTATCTTAAATGCTCCCTTGGTTTTTCAGTTATAAAATGGTAAAAATGATATTTCTTGCAACGATTGAGAGGGAAAGTGAAAGAGTCTGTGGTTGGAACGAAAGAGGCGGCGCGTCGACTGGGGGTGTCTGTAAGGACCATCCAGTTGTGGGTAGAAAGTGGCGCCCTTGATGCGTGGAAAACCTCCGGCGGACATCGTCGAATTTCCGAAAGCTCGCTAAATCGCGTCCTTAGCGAACGCAGCGCTACCGAGTCCTCGGTATCGCGGAGCCGGTGTGATGTCTTGATCGTTGAGGATGACTTAACCATGCAGGCTTACTATCGAGCGTTATTCGATATTCTTAAGCCCAATGCCACCTTAGAGTTCGCCGCTGATGGATTTGAGGGTTTGGTGGGTTTGGGTAAGTTTGACCCCGAGTTGGTGATTGTTGACGTGGATATGCCTGGCATGAATGGCGTCGAAATGATCAACGCCATCGACCGATCTAAGTTGTGTGAGCATATCCAGATCGTCGTGATCACTGGACTTAGCAAGCAGCAAGTGCTTCAGCGAGGAGAGATTGCGAACGATATTGCTATTTTTCCAAAGCCCATCAATGTGGAAGATCTTCGGCAATTGCTGCGCGATGGCCAAACAAAACAACGGAATGACCCATGAAAGGCACCTTGCTGGTTGAGTTTCTTACCTTTGTGGAAAAACGCCACGGAGCAGAACAAGTTGAAACGATTATTGAGGCGGTGGAAACGGAACTGTCCACCGCTGGCGCCTACACCACAGTGGGTAACTATCCTCATAGCGAGTTAATGGCCTTGCTTGGTGCGCTCATCGAGCAAACCGGCGAAGACGCGGGCGGCGTGGTGCGGGATTTTTCGGTGTTCTTAATGAGCGCTTTTCATCGAATGCACCCAGAGTTTTTTGTCGGCAAATCTGACCTCTTCGAATTTTTGCGCTCCGTTGGCCAGAAGATTCACGTTGAAGTGGAAAAACTCTATCAGGACGCTCGCCCTCCCAAAATTGTTGTCACTGATATGCCTGATAACAGTATTGAGGTGAGTTACCAATCATCGAGGCCGATGGCCGGTGTTGCGCAAGCGTTGATTGAGGCGGCTGCTGGGCATTTCGGTCAACCCATCACCATCGATATGGTCTCCGAGAGCGCAGACCAAACCTCCCGCGTGGTTCGGGTCGCTCGACGATAATGGATGATCGCCAGTGGGAAAAGCGCAGTCAACGAGAGCGCGCCGCTAGGGAGCAGGCAGAACAGGCCTTGGAAACGATCAGTCAGCGGCTCTGGCAAACCAATCAAAACCTTGAAAAGGCCCGCGGCGAACTAGAGAACGAGGTGGCAAAGCGAACCCGCGAGCTTTCCGCAACCGTCGAGCATTTGGAGCAGGAAATAGCCGCTCGAAGGCTGGCAGAAGATAAATTGCGTAGTTCTCGAGACCAAGCACTTGAGGTCTCTCAGATGAAAGTCGAGTTTCTAGGGCGGATGAGTCATGAGATCCGCACGCCCCTTAATGCCATCATCGGTTTTACCGGTTTACTGTTGGAGTCGGATCTCAATGGGCGTCAGCGTGAACAGCTGTCCACGGTTCGCAGCAGCGGTGATTTGTTGCTTCGCATTATCAACGATATTTTAGATTTTTCGAAAATCGATGCAGGAAAAGTCGATCTTGAGTACAGCGAGTTTGATCTGCAGGCCATGGTTGATGAAACCATCGCGCTGGTCCAGATGGATGCGGACGAAAAGAACATATCGATTGTTGCACCGACCCTGTCAGAACCTGGTACCCGGCTCCTTTTGGATTCTGCAAGAATCCAGCAGGTATTAATCAACTTACTCACCAATGCATTGAAATACACCGATTCGGGCAAGATCACGATTTCTGCGGATGTTGCTGATGTCGATGTTTCTGTGGTTCCTGAGGCCGTGCAAAAGCTCGGCTCGCGGCGTCATCAGCGTTGGGCGCGGTTAGATATTGCTGTTGATGATACGGGCATCGGCATCTCGGAAAAAAACCAGGCGAATATGTTTGACGCCTTTGTGCAAATTAACCCAGGGTCCTTTAGTGCCGGTGCCGGTTTAGGGCTATCGATTTGCAAGCGCTTATGTCAATTAATGGGGGGTGACATCTCCGTTGAGAGCAGCCCGGGAGCCGGCAGTAGTTTTCGGTTTTACGTTTACGGCCAAGTCGATGAACACCTCGATCACGCTCAGTCCAACCAGCGACTCGATGTGA
>CAZLJY010000194.1:0-8534 GCA_964559945.1 uncultured Gammaproteobacteria bacterium
GTGTACACCTCATGGAGGGTTGCTGATCCTGGCAATTCGTCACCAATGTTGTAAAAGCCATCGCCTTCACTATCCACAACGATGGCCATACCGTCTTTTGGGTCGCCGGATGCCAGAGTGCCACGGAGCAGTAGATCCAGACTGGTTTCCGGCGCGTCGAAAGCGCCGCCCACGGGTAAGGCTATGCCCGACTGTCCAAACAGATGGAGTCCAGCCAGGTCTACCCGTTTTGCCGCCGGTAGCGTTTGACCACCGTTAAGTTCTTGGCCAACGGTCGGTTGTTGGGGCGAAAGGGCGGTCAGACGCCAGAGTAATCCGGCACCCAGCCAGATCACAACGGCGATAGCACTGAGCAGCACCAGCCAACCAATGATGGCGGCGGCGGTCTGGGTAGGATCGCGCTCTGAGACTCGGGCAAACATGGCTTGCGATGGTAGCGCAAAGCAGGCCCGGCGGGAATCCAAGAGGAATCCCAGCCAGGCGGGCTTTAGGTCGGTGTTAAACGTCTAAGTTATTGACATTTAAAGCATTTTTCTCGATAAAGTCCCTTCTGGGTTCAACCACATCGCCCATTAAGGTGCTAAACAGGTCGTCTGCCGCAACCGCATCTTCGATAGTGACTTTCAACAGCCGGCGGGTTTCGGGATTGACCGTGGTGTCCCACAGCTGTTCTGGGTTCATTTCACCCAAGCCTTTAAAGCGCTGAATCGTCTGACCTCGCTTGGCCTGTTCCATCAACCAGGCTTCCGCCTCACCGAAACTGGAAACCTCGGTGTTTCGGTCTCCTTGGTGCACCGAAGCACCTGGTTGAATGAGTCCGGAAATCTGCTCACCCAGTTCCATCATGGCCCGGTAGTCGGCACCGTCGAAAAATTCTGGTGGCAGCAGCCGCTGGGTGCTCACCCCATGGGTGTACTCGTGCACAACCAAGCCGTCGCTAGTAATTTCCACTTCGTAGCGGTCGCTGGGACCGGTATCGGCGTTCAACAGCGCAGACAGTTCCTCCGCCCACTCAGCCATTTTCTCTGGCTGATCAAAACCGGTGGCGTCGAGCTTTTTAACCCCCAGCAGCGATTGGAGAACACCCGCGCTGTAGTAATTGGACAATCGTCGGATGCTACGTTGCACCGCTTGATACCGTTTCATCAAGGTCTCAAGCCCAGTGCCCGTTAGGGGCGGCACATCGGTGTCATAGACAAGCTGAGCATCGTCCAGGGCTCGCGCTAACAGATACTCACTGAGCTCTGCATCGTCTTTCAGATACTGTTCTTGCTTGCCGTGTTTAATCTTGTAAAGGGGCGGCTGACCAATATAAATGTGTTCATTTTCAATAAGTTCGCGCATTTGACGGTAGAAAAACGTCAGCAGCAAGGTACGAATATGGGAGCCGTCCACGTCCGCATCGGTCATGATAATAATGCGGTGATAACGCAGCTTTTCCGGATTGAATTCTTCCTTACCAATGCCGCAGCCAAGGGCAGTGATCAGTGTGCCTACCTCTTGGGAGCCCAGCATTTTGTCAAAGCGGGCTTTCTCCACATTGAGAATCTTGCCCTTTAACGGCAGCACCGCCTGGTACTTGCGATTTCTGCCCTGTTTGGCCGAACCGCCCGCCGAATCACCCTCCACCAGGAACAATTCGCACAGTGATGGGTCTTTTTCTTCGCAGTCGGCCAGTTTGCCGGGCAACCCTGCGATATCCAGCGCGCCTTTGCGACGGGTCATTTCCCGTGCCTTGCGGGCCGCTTCCCGCGCTCGGGCAGCGTCCACCGCTTTTGCGGTAATCGCTTTGGCTTCCTGGGGATGTTCCAACAGGAACTCAGCGACCTTTTCACTGACCGCGGATTCCACTACCCCTTTGATCTCTGAGCTCACCAGCTTGTCTTTGGTTTGCGAGGAGAACTTCGGGTCAGGCACTTTCACCGACAACACAGCAATCAGCCCTTCCCGGCAATCGTCACCGGACAATTGAACCTTGGCGTTTTTAGCCGCGGTCTCGGTGTATTGATTGATAGTTCGGGTCAACGCCGCTCGGAACCCTGCCAAGTGGGTGCCGCCATCTTTCTGAGGAATGTTATTGGTAAAACAGAACACGCTTTCCTGATAGGCGTCGGTCCATTGCAACGCCGCTTCCACGGCCGCTTCAGGCGCCTCGGTAGAGAAGCTAATCACCGTTGGGTGCAAAGCAGCCTTCTTACCACTCAAATGTTCAACAAATGAACGAATGCCCCCCTCATACTCAAAGGTGTCTTGTTTTCCGGAACGTTGGTCGTTTAGCTCGATCCGCACACCAGAATTCAAAAAGGACAGTTCACGCAGCCGTTTGGCCAGAATTTCGTAATGAAACTCGGTATCGGCAAAGATTTCGCTGCTGGGCCAAAACGATATGGTTGTGCCGGTCCGGGTGGTTTCTCCGGTAACGGACAAAGGCGTTTTAGGTACACCCAGTTGGTACTCCTGTTCGTGCACCTCACCTGCCCGATGGATGCGCATTTCCAACTTTTCGGACAATGCATTGACCACCGATACGCCAACACCATGAAGGCCGCCGGACACTTTATAAGAGTTATCGTCAAATTTTCCGCCGGCGTGCAACACCGTCATGATGACCTCAGCAGCGGATTTTCCTTCCTCTTCGTGGATATCGGTGGGAATCCCCCGACCGTTATCTTTGACAGTGATGGAATTGTCAGCGCGAATAATGACCTTAATCTGATCACAGTGTCCCGCCAGGGCTTCGTCGATGGAGTTGTCTACCACCTCAAACACCATGTGGTGCAACCCTGTGCCATCGTCGGTATCGCCGATGTACATTCCAGGGCGCTTGCGAACAGCGTCCAGGCCCTTAAGCACCTTAATGTTGGAGGAATCGTAATTTTCTGTCATTTTGTCTCTCAAAGGGCCCCGCCCAGTTGTCAGCAGTGGATTGCTGCCGGTTAACATCCCGGTTCTCGGGGCAAAAACGATGAAGGGTTTGGGCGCGCCGGACTCGCTGAACTAATCCTAAAGGTGCGCGCTAAAATCTAAGGTGGGATTATACCAGTTCTGTTAGCTGACCTTGTTCCACGTGAAACACTTTGTCCTGGCCGCCGGGAACCACGCCAACGGGACACTCATTACCGGTAATCCACACCTGGCCGCCAGTGTTTCGAACTAACTGGATAATGGATTGTTGGTGGTCTTTGTCGAGCTCCGAAGGCAAATCATCAAAGCCCACCACCGGCAACTGCCCTGCTTCCGCCATGACTTGGACCTGGGCCAACAACAGAGACAGAGCAATCATTTTTTGTTGGCCTCTGGATAACCGCCCAGCAATGCGTTGATTGTGAAGAACCATTCGCAGGTCTGCTCGGTGCGGTCCGCGGGTGGTGTATCCCAGGTCTCGATCTTGAGCGAGGCTTTCTTTTAGTGCCTCAGACAACGACAAGTCTTCCGGCCATCCTTGGGCCATGGTTAGGGACAGGCCTGCCAAGGTTGGCGCAAAGGACGCCAAAAATTGTTGGCTATGGGCAGCGATTAGCGCTGCCTGTTTAGATCGGTAATCGGCGATGGCCTGACCATGTTCGATCAGTTCCCCGTCCCACACTCCTACCTCTTCCACCCCTGCCCCGGTCCGTATCGCTGCGTTTCGTTGCTTTAAGGTGTTTCGATATCGCCGCCAATGATGAATAAAACGATGTTCCACGTGAAACACAGCAAAGTCCAAAAACTGGCGACGGTCCTCAGGAACACCGTCCACTAATCGATGAAGGCCCGGATGAAATACGCAGAAAGGCAATTGTTCCGCCAACAGGGCTAAAGACTTTAATGCCACGCCGCTGGCTTTCGCCGTCCATTCAGATCCTTCCCGTTCCAGCCCCAATACCCGACGATCACCCGGCGTCCTTTCCAAATCCACCACAATGACGGCCTTGCGAGAATCACGATTGAGGTATTCATGTCGCCCGCTTCCCAGGAAGGAACGTCCACGGCTTAGACAATGAAGGGACTCCAGCACGCTGGTTTTGCCCGCGCCGTTTTCGCCAACAAAGACATTAAGGCCTGGGCCTGGGGAAATATCGATACCCGTAAGATTACGAATACCATCAACCCGCAGCCGATGGATGCGGGTCATGAAGGGGTTTTACTTTTCGCCGTAAACCGCCGCAGGGAGACTACAGTCGTAGCGGCATCACCACGTGGCGAGCCTGTTCTGATTCTGGCGATTTACACAGACAGCTGCTGTTGGCATCGCGGAAACATAGCTGAATCTGATCAGTTTCCAACGCATTTAAAGCGTCCAGTACATAATTGACGTTGAAACCTACCGCCAACTGTTCCACCTCACAGGTCACCTCCACCTCTTCTACCGCCTCTTCCTGCTCGGGGTTATGAGCCACAATCCGCATACTTCCAGGTGCCAGTTCCAGTCGAACTCCCCGATATTTCTCATTGGACAAAATGGCAGCACGGTGGAGTGCATCGCGAATTTGGTCCCGTTCACCCTCAACCACCAGGTCTGCGCCCATGGGCACCACCGCTTCGTAATCTGGAAATTTGCCGTCAATTAACTTGGAGGTGAACGTCCCATCATCAAGGGCTACACGAACATGGGAACGGCCGAACTGCACAGTGATCGGCTCGTCGTCGTTTTCTAATAGTCGCTGCAGTTCCAGCACACCCTTTCTTGGGATGATCATCTGGCGCACATCGTCCATGGCCAAATCTGCATCAACGTCAGTAATGGCCAAACGGTGGCCGTCTGTGGCAACGCAGCGCAACATCCCTTCACGCAGCTCCAAAAGCAAACCATTTAAGTAATACCGAACATCTTGGTTGGCCATGGCAAATGCCGTGCCTTCGATAATTCGTTTGAGGTCAGCCTGTTTAATCTGGACTGAATCGCCGACTTCCACATCTTCAATCACTGGAAATTCGTTGGCCGGTAACGTCGCGAGAGTGAAACGTCCTTTGCCGGCTCTGATGGTGGCTTTCTCAGCGGCGAAGTCCAGATCCAGACGGGTACCGTCTTGAAGGGCTTTGCAAATATCCAGCAGTTTTCTTGCAGGGACGGTGACCTCACCATCGCGCTCTACCTCAACACCCACTGAAGCGGTAAGCTCAACTTCAAGATCGGTACCGGTCATCATGACCCGATTATCTGCAGCGCGAACCAACAGGTTAGAAAGCACCGGTAAGGTCTGGCGTCTTTCCACCACACCGGCCACCTGGGTTAAGGGGCGCAAAAGGGCTTCTCGCTGGATGCTGAATTTCATAGGTGACCTTTGCTTATGATTATATTAAATAAAAACAACAGTAATAATAAGTCCAGAAATAACTGGAATAACACTTAAAAATCTATTAAATTCAAAGCGTTACAACAAAAAACAGAGTGGAAAACTGGTCCATTATCCAGTGGATAAACTGGGGATAACCCTACAACGCCCTGCTGTCCCCAAATTATCCACAATTTATCCACCAGTGAATACAAATTGATGGGGAAAACTTGTGATTCGGCCATGTTATTGCGTGGTTTAGTCACTATTGAGTCAACAGACGCAGTAACTTCTCGTAATCCTCATTAATACGCCCGTCACTCTGGCGCAATTCGTGAACCTTGCGATAGGCATGTAACACCGTGGTGTGATCCCGGTCGCCAAACGCCGACCCAATCGCTGGAAGACTATGGTCGGTGAGCTCCTTGGCCAGGGCCATGGCAATCTGTCGCGGCCGCACCAAAATTCGGGTTCGTCGTTTCGATAGCAGATCAGCCATTCGGATGTTGAAGTAGTCGGCGACGGTTTGCTGAATGTTGTCGATGGTGACCTGGCGTTGGTGCACAGACAATAGATCCCGTAATGCCTCTTTGGCGAAACCAGGGGTAATGGCTTTGCCGGAAAAGTGGGCATGGGCGCAAAGTGTATTGAGCGCGCCTTCCAGTTCTCGAACATTGGATTGCACACTGCGGGCAATCAGGAACGCCACCTCATCGCTGAGTTGGACGCCGTTTTCACTGGCTTTGGCCATCAAAATAGCCGCCCGGGTTTCAAAGTCCGGCGGTTCAATGGCGATACTCAAGCCCCAGCCAAAGCGAGATTTAAGCCGTAACTCAAGCCCCTCTACTTCCTTTGGATAGCGGTCACAGGTCAAAATAACCTGCTGCTTACTTTCCAATAAGGTATTGAAAGTATGGAAGAAAACCTCCTGAGACGTGCCTTTGTTTGCAAGAAACTGAATATCATCAATGAGTAAGGCATCCGCCGACCGGTAGCGTTGGTTAAAGTCGTCGATGGACTTGTGGCGCAGGGCTTGCACCATCCCGGACACAAACTGCTCGGAGTGCAAATACATCACCCGCGCTTTGCCGTTATCGCGCAACTGATTGCCAACAGCGTGGAGCAGGTGGGTCTTACCCAGGCCAGTCCCGCCGTAAAACAACAAGGGGTTATAAGCACTGTTGCCGGGGTTTTCTGCCACCTGCAGTGCCGCGGCATGGGCCATCTCGTTGGATTTTCCCAACACGAAATTGTCAAAGCGGTAGGCCAGATCAAGGTTGCTGGCGCCGCGGGGGTCAGACTCTGCTAAGCCCTGTTCTGGGGGAGTTTCATGCTGCTGCTCATCCACACTGTTGGCTGAGCCAATATTGAGCATCACCGTCACCGGCGAGCCGGCGAGATGGTTCAGAATTTGTTCGATCAACAGCAGGTGTTTTTCCCGCAACGTATTGAGAACAAAGGAATTAGGAGCCATCAGCGACATGGCGCCATCTTCATAGCGCGCCTGTAGCGGACGGATCCACATATTCATTTCCTGCCCGGTCAGTTCACCTTCCAGTCGACTGACACATCGGGTCCACAGCTCATCGCCGCTCACAGGTTTTTCATCAATGGCTTTCCGCAATATGAACCGACCAGGATTACGGGTCGGGCCGACCAGTCTAACGCCGGTGAGACCCCCTCACCAACAGTCGTGGCCAAAGATTGCCCGATTGGCGCGAAAAAGTTCCTCGAAGCCACTGGCATACAGGCCTTTTTTCAGTTGACACTGAGGCGCCAGCGCCGGTATCCTTTCGCTCCTTTTGACACGGCCCGGCCCAACGCCCATGGCGTCGCAGCAGGTCGTGTTTTTGTATGCGCGATATCAACAGGTACAGTTAAATGAAACGCACATTTCAGCCCAGTCGGCTAAAGCGCGCCCGAACGCACGGGTTCCGTTCACGCATGGCCACCCGTAGTGGTCGCGCCATCATTAATGCGCGACGCGCGAAAGGTCGCAAGCGCCTCGCCGGCTAACGATCCTGTCGCTGACACTCATCGGCGGCGTAAGGCAGTCCCATGGGCGAACAGTTTGGACGTGACCGTCGGATCTTAAGCGGCGGTGATTACCGCAGAGTTTTTGCCAGACCCAAGCGTGTCTCCGGTCGAGCATTCACGGTTCTAGCCTGTCCCGGTGAGGTCCATCATGGACGGCTGGGGTTGGCAGTTTCCAAGAAAGTGGATAAACGAGCGGTGAAACGAAATCAGATCAAGCGGCTCGTCAGAGAAACCTTTCGGCGCAACGCGATTCGCTCAAGCGCAATTGATCTTGTGGTTATCGCGCGACCGGACGCCGCCAAGTTGCCGGCGGCAAAGCTGATAGAACAGCTTTGCCAACACTACGATCGAATTCTTTGCCAGTTTGATCAACCGATGGTCACCGGGGTATCTGCCCCTGTCTGACCGACCTTTTGATAACGGACTCGCCAATGTGCGTTCCAGGCCCCTGACACCACTATGCCCAATACCCGTCTGTTTCTGTTGATTGCCCTAGGGGCCTGTAGTTACCTGATTTACCAGCAATGGCAGATCGACTACGGTCCGGCGCCCACCGCCCCCACTGTGACTGGCCAAAACCCGGCAACCCCGTCCGCAGCCGCTGGCATACCGGATGTGTCCAGCGCGCCGCCCGCCATTGCAGCAGACGACAATGATGTGCCGGTGCCCGCGGTAGATTCAGCGCCAGCGCCCGAGATTATCCCCGTTGATGACGCCCAGACCATCCGTGTGGTGACCGATGTCCTGGATGTCACCATCAGCACCCGCGGCGGCGCAGTTGTGGCAGCCACCCTATTGGATTACCCAGTAAAACTGAAACAACCGGATATTAAGGTTGAGCTGTTGAGCCAACAGTCGGCCACTGCTTTCAGCGCCGAATCAGGATTGGTCAGCAACACCCATCCCAGTGCCGATCACAGTCAGGCTTTTGCCGCCGAGAAATTCAGTTATGAGCTGGGCAGCAGCGATGAGTTAGTGGTGCCGTTGACCTGGCGCTCCGGCGATACCCAGGTGATTAAGACCTTCCGCTTCGCCCGCGGCGCTTACGCCATTGATGTTCAGCAGACGCTGACCAACAATTCTGCCACTGAATGGGTCGGCAGCGGCTACCAGCAACTGGTACGCCGACCACCGCCGCAAGTGTCTGGCAGCGCATTTAGCAATCCGGAACGATACAGTTTCCTAGGTGCCGGTCTTTACACCGAGGGCAACAAATACGAAAAATTTGATTTCGAAGATCTG
>CAZLJY010000195.1:0-8291 GCA_964559945.1 uncultured Gammaproteobacteria bacterium
CTAGTCCCAACTCCTGGGCCGTGCGTTGCAGTAGTTCTGTAAGCAGAAAATAGTACGCCGGACCGCTTCCGGAGACAGCGGTGACAACATCCATCAGAGTTTCCTCGGGAATCCACACCGCATCCCCTGCGGCCATTCCCAGGTCAAAGGCGATTTGGCGCTGGCCCTCACTGGCGTCGGGAGCAACAAATACCCCGGAGATGCCTGCACCCAGTTGGGCCGGCGAGTTGGGCATGACTCTAGCCACGGACCATTGTTCACCCAGCCAGGCCTTGAGTGTGTCGGTCCTGACTCCAGCAGCCACCGAGATAACTAACGGTGGGTTTGCTAACTCTGCGGTATCGAGATTTTCAATGACCTCTTCAAGGACTTGTGGTTTTACCGCGAGCACCACAGCATCGCTCTGGCCCAGCAGTTGTTGATTGTTGTCGCTGACTGAAACACCAAGAAGGTCCTTCAAGGCACCACAACGATCAGGATCTGGGTCAAAGACGCTAGCGTTGGCCCCGGGATAGCCTGCTTTTACCAATCCTTGCAGGATAAATTCCGCAGCGGTACCGGCGCCAATAAACCCCAATCTAATGGAATGATCCATGGATCTCCTTCCAACAAGCCTGTCTGAGCATCCAGTCTATGTGTTTAGCTCTAGGCAAAAAAGACCCGGTTGGCACATGGGCAAAATTTCCGTTGATTTAATGCCCAAAGACTAAGGTTCAGTTAGACGTTTGTTATCCCTAACGGCCGGGGCTGCGAGCCTGCCTGGGTTTAGATCTTGGGCGATGTTTCAAGGCGTGGCCCGAACAGGGCGGTTCCCACCCGGACCATGGTTGAGCCCTGGGAAATGGCCGCTTCAAGGTCGCCGCTCATGCCCATGGATAGCACGTCCAAAGGAAGGTCGGGGGTTCGCAGGGAGTCCCTGAGTTTTCGCAGGCGGCCAAACACCGACTCCTGCTGAGGTCGGTTGTGACTAGGGGCGGGGATACACATGAGGCCACGGAGGTGAATTCCAGGCAACTGGCAGGCTAGCGTCACTAGCGCTTTGGCCTGCAGTTCCGTAGCGCCGCTTTTGCTCAGTTCTCCCTCAAGGTTGATCTGCAGGCAACAGTTTATTGGCGCTGCATTGGCCGGTCTTGCATCGCTTAATCGTTGCAGAATCTTGGCCCGGTCCACGCTGTGAACCCAGCTAAAATTCCGCGCGATATCGCGGGTTTTATTCGACTGAATGGGGCCGATGAAATGCCAGTGTAGAGATGGGTTGGACACTGCGGCCATTTTTTCCAATGCCTCTGAAACATAGTTTTCGCCGAAGTGCCGCTGTCCCGCAGCCACCAGTTTTTCCACCGCCTTAGCCGGATGACGCTTGCTGACGGCCAGCAGAGTGATGTTGTCTGGATTGCGTCCGGCAGCCAGCGCAGCCTCAGTGATTCGCTTTTTGACGGAAATCAGGGGTTGTAAAGGTGTGTCAAATGTCATCAATGTTTTTTTGCATCTGCCTGTTTGATCACGTATTTTACGAATTCTACTGCCTTTGGGAGGAGGCATTGATGCCGCCCGGCATCACCGGCCCTGGAGATTTGAATGGATATCGCTGAACTACTGGCCTTTTCGGTTAAGAACGACGCCTCGGACCTACATTTGTCCGCTGGCTTGCCGCCCATGATTAGGGTGGACGGAGACATACGCCGCATTAACGTGCCGGCCCTGGATCAAAAAACCTTGCATGCACTCATATACGACATCATGAGTGACAAGCAGCGCAAAGACTACGAAGAATTTCTGGAGTGCGATTTTTCCTTCGAAATCCCTGGGCTTGCCCGCTTCAGAGTCAATGCCTTTAACCATAATCGAGGCTCTGGCGCAGTTTTTCGAACCATCCCCAGTGAAATCAAATCACTGGAAGATTTAAATTGCCCGCCGATTTTTCGCGACATTATTTCGGTGCCCAGAGGCTTGGTATTGGTGACCGGTCCCACAGGTTCGGGAAAATCCACCACGCTGGCGGCAATGGTTGATCATCTGAACAAGACCGACCATGGCCATATTCTGACCATTGAAGACCCCATTGAGTTTGTTCACCAGTCCAACAAGTGTCTGGTCAACCAACGTGAGGTTCATCGCGATACCCACGGCTTTAACGAAGCTCTGCGCTCGGCCCTTCGAGAAGATCCGGACTTTGTGCTAGTGGGTGAGTTGCGTGACCTTGAGACCATTCGTCTTGCCTTAACTGCGGCAGAAACCGGGCATTTGGTGTTCGGCACGCTGCACACCTCATCGGCGGCCAAGACTATCGACCGTATTATTGACGTGTTCCCAGCGGGCGAAAAGCCTATGGTTCGTTCAATGTTGTCCGAATCTTTGCGCGCGGTGGTGGCTCAGACACTGCTTAAGAAAAACGGTGGCGGACGTGTAGCCGCCCACGAAATTATGGTCGGCGTGCCCGCTATTCGAAACTTGATTCGTGAGGATAAGGTGGCGCAAATGTACTCCGCTATCCAGACCGGTCAAAACGCCGGCATGCAAACCTTAGATCAATGCCTATTGGATTTGGTGGGCAAGGGGATGGTGTCGCGCAAAATTGCCGGGGCCAGAGCGGCAGACAAGAAACTGTTCCAGTAGGAGGCGGTCATGGAATTTAATTCGTTCCTCAAACTGATGGCGCATAAAAAGGCCTCGGATTTATTTATCACAGTGGGCATGCCTGTGGCGATGAAGGTGCATGGGCGGATCAGCCCAATTTCACAAAATCCGCTCACCGCTGCCCAATCCCGGGACCTGGTGCTAGGCATCATGACACCGAGCCAGAAAGAGCAGTTTGAGCGACATCACGAATGTAACTTCGCCATTGGTGTCCAGGGCGTAGGGCGGTTTCGTGTAAGCGCATTTTATCAGCGCAACCATGTAGGTATGGTGCTGCGTCGAATTGAAACCAAAATCCCGACCATTGAAAGTTTGAATCTGCCGCCAATTTTGAAAAACCTGGCGATGACAAAGCGGGGCTTGATCATCTTCGTTGGCGCAACCGGCACGGGTAAATCTACCTCTCTAGCATCCATGTTGGGATACCGAAATCTAAATTCCACCGGTCATATCATCACGATTGAAGACCCAATCGAATTTGTTCACAAACATGAAGGTTGCATTATCACCCAGCGCGAAGTGGGTATCGATACGGAAACCTTTGAGGTGGCACTTAAGAACACACTGCGCCAGGCACCTGACGTGATATTGATTGGTGAGGTTCGGGCACGGGAAACGATGGAGCACGCCATTGCGTTTGCCGAGACAGGTCACCTGTGTTTGTGCACCCTGCACGCCAATAACGCTAACCAGGCGATGGACCGGATTATCCACTTCTTCCCGGAAGATCGCAGGGATCAGCTGCACATGGATTTGTCCCTGAATCTAAAAGCGGTAATTGCCCAGCAGCTCATTCCCACGCCTGATGGAAAGGGGCGGCGCGCAGCGGTGGAGATACTGATCAATACGCCGCTAATGGCAGAACTTATTCGTAAGGGTGAGATCCACAAAATGAAGGATCTTATGAAAGAATCGGTCAACCAGGGCATGAAGACGTTTGACCAAGCCTTGTTTGAGCTTTACCAGGCCGGCGAAATTTCCTACGAGGATGCACTACGTCACGCCGACTCGGCAAACGAGGTTCGCCTGCGAATTAAGTTATCCCAAGGCGGCGACGCCAAGACTCTGGCCCAGGGATTGGATGGCATTGGATTGGTGGACTCGGACGAAGAATCGGGATTGCTCTAAGGTTTTGACTTAAGCCCGCAGATCCTTCGTGTGGCCTGTGTGAGATCATCTTGGCCACGACCCATCCAGCCGAACTGCAAAGTGCCTACCCGATCAACACATTGGCCAAATTTGCGGGTCCGCGTCAAAGCCCCTGCGCTGGTCGTGTGTTTCGTGCCAGATCAGTCCATCGTTCACAGAATCGGTCTCAACGAACCCGTTTGAACCGAGTCTAGGAGTAGTTCTCGCTGCCAATGTGTGCGGGCGCCGCCGCATGTGCAATAGTATTGATACACTCAAGGTCTATTGACACACAACAGAAAACGCAGGGCACTCCGTGAGTAAATCAATTACCTATACACCACCATCGGTTTGGCAATGGGATCAGGCCAGTGGCGGAAAATTTGCACAGATAAATCGGCCAGTGGCAGGCGCCACGTTTGAAAAAGATTTGCCGGTGGGAAAGCACCCTTTGCAGCTCTATTCGCTGGCTACACCCAACGGTGTAAAAGTCACCCTTATGTTGGAGGAGCTGCTGGCGAAGGGATACAGCGATGCTGAGTACGATGCCTGGCTGATCCGAATTACTGAAGGTGATCAGTTCAGCAGCGGTTTTGTGGCGGTCAACCCCAACTCGAAAATTCCGGCGTTAATGGATCACAGCACTGCCGCGCCAACCCGAGTTTTTGAGTCGGGCTCAATTTTGTTTTATCTGGCAGAGAAATTTGGCGCTTTTCTACCCACCGAAGCGGGGCAGCGGGTTGAGGTGATGAACTGGTTGTTCTGGCAGATGGGGAGTGCTCCTTATCTCGGCGGCGGATTTGGTCATTTCTACGCCTACGCGCCGGAAAAATACGAATACCCAATCAATCGCTTCACGATGGAGACAAAACGTCAGCTAGACGTGTTGGACCGCAATCTGGCGGAGCGTGAGTTTCTGGCTGGCGCTGACTATACCATCGCTGACATCGCCACCTATCCTTGGTACGGCGCTGTGGTTCATGGACTGATGTATGAGGCCGGGGAATTCCTCAACGTTGAGCAATATTCCAACGTCATCCGTTGGGCAGATACGATCTCAGCGCGTCCCGCTGCCGTTCGCGGAAGCATGGTTAATCGCACCTGGGGTGAGCCGGAAGGTCAATTGCCGGAACGCCATGATGGGGAAGATTTCGAACTGCGCACCGCTGATAAGTTGCCAACTGATACCGATCAATAAGAGGTAACGACTGCCAGCATGGCTTGAGGCCTAGGTGATGCACAAAGGTGATGCACAAAAACCATCGCTTTACGGATCACGCGCGCAGATTCGATTGGCGCCGGCTATTCAGTCAGCCTATTCAACCAGCGCAGCAGGGCGACCGGCAAACTGCCAATGAGACAAGGGCGTATTGCGACCAAATGACTGCCACAGTTCATCAGTCGGTCGCCATGGAGTTTTTGGGTCAAACACAATCAAGCCCCGGCTAGACTGGCCGGGAGTCAAGCTTTGGGTGTCGATGCCAAGAATTTTCCCAGGCCCTATAACGGTGCGTTCAATCAGCTGACTTAAGGTGAGGCGGTTGTCTTCAACCAGTCGCAGTCCTAGTGCCAATAGCGTTTCCAGGCCGCTGATGCCGGGTTCAGTATCGGCAAAGGGGGCGAGCTTGGCATCATCGGGCAGTGGTGAGTGATCGCTGCAAATGGCGTCGATGGTGCCAGCAGCCACAGCCCTAATCAGGGCCTCTCGGTCGCCGCTGGAGCGCAGTGGGGGATGGACATGGCATTGGGCGTTAAATCCAACCAAATCTTGTTCAGTGAGAAAAAGTTGATGGATTGCCACATCGGCGGTTACCGCAAGGCCGTCAGCCTTGGCCGATTCCAGCATGGTGATGCCGGCAGCACTGCTGACCCGGGTTAGGTGAATTCGCGCGCCAGTATCGGCGGCAAGGGCAAGGATGCGAGCTATGCCAGCAGTTTCTGCCACCGTCGGGATTGCTGGCAAGCCCAGTCGGGTCGCGATGGCGCCATCGTGAGCGCAGCCGTCAGCCAGGTCTGCGTCTTGGGGCTGAAGAAAAAGCGTGATACCTAACGATGCGGCGTAGGCCATGGCTGACCTCAACACCCGAGTGTCTGAGACGCTTCGACCGCCATCACTAAGGCCAACGCAGCCGGCGGTTCTCAATGCGGCTTGGTCGGTGAGTTGCTCACCGGATTGCTTTCGGGTGAGAGCGCCCAATAGGTGAACCTGAGTCCTACTTGCCGGCAATTGACTTAACCGATCGCGCACTTCGGACGCGCTGTCCGGGGTAAATGCAGCATCGGGCGGGCACACCACATGACCAATACCGCCGGCGGCAGCAGCCGCCAGCTCGGTTGCCGAATTGGCTAGTACTCTGGCCGATAGATCAACTAGTGCGGAGCTGATCCAGCAGCCAGCGACGTCTACGACGTCAAACTGGTCCGCATCGTTGGGCGCCGCGCCGACGGAAACAATGACACCATCAGCGACCCACAAATCTGTCTGTTGATCTAGCTGCTGGGTTGGATCGATGAGGCGCGCGCCGCGGTACACTCGCCGGGATGTACTTTTTCCGCTCACAAGCCGCCCTCCTGGACTGCGCCCATAGTCATTGCCATGACGGCCATTCTGACTGAAAGGCCGTTGCCAACCTGTTCAAGCACCGTGGATTGCGGTCCGTCGGCCACCTGACTATCGATCTCTATGCCGCGATTCATTGGGCCAGGATGCATAACCAGGCATTGTTCATTGGCCCTGGCTAGTCGTTCGGCGGTGATGCCGTATCGCTGATAGTACTCGTGGCTACTAGTTAACAGTGGACCGCGCATACGTTCTTTTTGCAGGCGCAGCCCAATCACCACGTCCGCTTCGGTCATCGCCTCATCTAAACTGGCGAATTGGTGCACGCCTAGCGCTTCAATGCCCGCTGGCATTAGGGTCGCTGGCCCAACCACACGTATTTGGCGCACGCCAAACAGATTGAGTATTTGTATCTGGGACCGAGCAACACGGGAGTGGGCGATGTCGCCCACAATGACGACAACGAGGTTTTCTAGATCTGGGCGATGGCGGCGAATGGTAAACAAGTCAAGCAGGGCCTGTGTGGGGTGGGCATGTCGACCATCGCCAGCATTGAGAACTGCCACGCCATCGGCCACGTGGCGGGCGAAAAATTCGGCGGCACCGGCTTGGGGATGGCGAATCACGAACAAATCGCAACGCATGGCCTCAAGGGTGCGCAGTGTGTCTAAAAGTGTTTCTCCTTTAACCGCTGATGAGGCATTGATATCCAGATTGACCACATCGGCAGATAGCCTTCTGGCCGCTAACTCAAAGGTGGTCCGAGTTCGTGTGCTGGGTTCGAAGAAAAGGTTCAAGACAGTTTTGCCACGAAGCAGCGGGAGCTTTCTGACGTTTTGACTGGAAGCAGCATGGAGAGATTCCGCCGTATCCAGGACCTGTGTGAGAATCGGCCGTGTTAACCCTTCAATGGATAGGAAGTGGCGCAACGCCCCATCGGTGTGGACCTGCAAATTGTTGGCGTAAGGGTCTTTTTTCACTAGCGTGTATTCCCGCTGGAATCCCGCTCGCGCACAATTAACGTCAGTGGCTCGGGTCCGGTAAGTCTGAGTTGTTGATTTTCCTCTACCTGAACTGAGATGCCGATGAAATCCGCCTGGTAGGGCAGTTGGCGGTTCCCGCGATCGGCAAGCACCGCCAACCAAATCCGACTGGGGCGACCATATTCGAAAAGGGCATTGATGGCCGCTCGCACTGTTCGCCCTGTATGCATAACGTCATCCACCAGCAGAATTTGCTGGTCAGCAATGTCATTGGGAATGACCGTCGGTAACGGTGCCTTTCGCATCCCTCGTCGAGCAAAGTCGTCGCGATGAAAACCGACATCCAACTGGCCTACTTGTTGCGTCGGCACCCCCAGTGCTGACGCTAAGTGTTGGGCAACCCAGTAGCCGCCGGTATGAATGCCGATGATCTGTGGGAATTTGGGAGGGGCGGCGAAAGCGTTAGCCACGCTATCGGTCAACCTGTTTAGCCCCTGCAGAGTATCAATTGGGGTTGTCGGCAAACCATGCCTCCAAAATAATTTGCGCAGCGACGGCGTCCTCGCGCCCCGCTTGTGAGCGCCGCGCGCCGCCTACTGATCGTTGCAATCGGAAACGATCTTGAGCTTCGCGAGAACTGTATCGCTCGTCAGCATCATAGATGGGTTTGTGGAATCTTTGCGACAGGCGATTAGCGAATTTTTGTGCCTGGCGAGTCATATCTTGAGATTCTCCATCAACGGTGAGTGGGATCCCCACTACCAGCGCGTCAGGTTGCCATTTTGCCAACAGTTGTTCAATTCGGGGCCAATGACTGTTGGCGTCGTTGCGCTTGATGACCTCCAGTGGTGTTGCGGTGCCAGTCACTCGCTGCCCTGAGGCAACGCCAATTCGGCGCAAACCGTAGTCAAAGCATAGAAACGACTGAGGTGCAGTCTGCGGATTGGAGGCCTGATCAGGCATGCCCCGCTGATCCAGTAAGC
>CAZLJY010000196.1:0-8105 GCA_964559945.1 uncultured Gammaproteobacteria bacterium
GGCGATCTGTTCATGCATCGTGCCTAGTTTGATTTGGCATTGATCTAAGTAACTTCGCAGGGCCTTGTCTCTAGCCAGCCTCTCAACATCCCGGGAAAAATGTGTGGATAGATCTCGACAGTAGCTCAGCGGGCGTCGATTGCGAGGAAGCCGTTTTAACGCGACCCCCATCTGTCCAATACAGCGTGCAAGGGCCCGAGGGTGTTGATGGTCGTGAAGTAAAAAGTCCAGCACCGCATCTCGCGAGATGGTGGCCTGCATTTTTTGTCGGTACGCTGAATCGGCGGATAATGAACGCAGGATACTGCGCCAATATCCCTGTTTGTTGGCCGGTGCGTCGGCTTCTAACTCGCTGGATGCTCTAACGTCGATAATTCGGGTGGTCATATCCGCCCGTTCCAGATTGGTACCCAGACGCCTGAATTCGTAAGCATCGCCCCGGCTTAGGCTGCTTTCAAGTAAGCCGTTAATTCGGTGACAGTGTCCGATCATGTCGCGCAACTTTTGCGCTCTGGCCGAGCGTGACAGGTTTCCTCTTAGGTTTTCTGCGGCAAACAGATGCGCGGCATTAATCTGCTCCCAGGTTGGCGAGGGCATGATCTCGCGAATGGTTCGAGCGTTTTCCCTGGCGCAGGCCAGTGAATTGATCAGAGAGGCTGGATTGCTATCCTCATTGAGCAAAAATCGGCACACGGCTTTTTCTGGGTTGCGTGCATTCTTGGCGGCAAAATTTCGACTACTTCCAGTGATGTCTACCAGAGTCGACCAACCTTGGTCAGTAGCAAATGGGCGGTCCAGCATCACTTCGGTGGTCACGTTAACCAATCGTGCAGAATTCTCCACCCGCTCAAGATATCGGGCCATCCAGTAAATGCGATCAGCAACGCGCGATAGCATCGGTGATCGGTTCATATTCGATCCTCGCTGCTGGTGCCGCCCACAACCCAGGTGTCCTTACTGCCGCCTCCCTGGGATGAGTTCACCACAATCGATCCTTTGACCATCGCGACTCGGGTTAAACCGCCGGCGGTAACAGTGGTCTTTTCACCGCTCAAAATAAACGGCCGCAGATCCAGGTGGCGAGGTTCAGCGCGGCTCCCGATTAACGCCGGTGCGGTTGATAGTGCCAACATAGGCTGGGCAATGAAGTTTCGCGGATTCCGCCGGATCTTGTTAGCAAATTCTCGACGCTCAATGGCGCTAGCCTTGGGGCCGATTAACATGCCGTAACCGCCAGATTCGCTCACTGGCTTGACGACCAATTTTTCTAGGTTGCTCAGAACGTAATCCCGTTCCTCTTTGATATTGCAACGATAGGAGGGAACGTTTGCTAGCAGCGGTTCTTCGTTTAGGTAGTAACGAATGATGTCCGGTACGTAGGTGTACACCAACTTGTCATCAGCCACGCCACAGCCCGGTGCGTTAGCTAGGGCTACGTTACCTTCCTGCCAAGCTTCCATCAGTCCGGCGACACCCAGCATAGAGTCCGGATTAAATACCTTGGGGTCAATGAACATATCGTCTATTCGCCGATAAATGACATCAACCTGAGTCAGGCCACTAATAGTTCGGGCATAGACCCGTTTGTCTTTGCCAACAGTCAGATCACTGCCTTCGACCAGTAACGCTCCCATTTCTTGGGCTAGATAGGCGTGTTCGAAGTAGGCTGAGTTGTAGATACCCGGAGTCAGTACTGCAATCGTTGGCTTGTCTGTGTTGCTAAGAGAACCAAGGCACTCATAAAGCTGGGTGGGATAGTCGTCTATCGGTCGAATCGGATATTTGGCAAACAACTCCGGCAGAGCCCGTTTCATCACCTGACGGTTCTCAAGCATGTAAGCGACCCCAGAGGGTACTCGCAGATTGTCTTCCAAAACAAAAGGCTGGCCACTTTCATCGCGAACCAGGTCGCTGCCACAAACGTGAGACCAAACTCCATGGGGGGGAGAGATGCCTTTGCATTCGGGTCGAAAATCTTTGCTTCCCCTAACCACGTCTGGATCCACCACGCCGTCGTTAAGGATATGTTGGTCGTGGTAGATGTCATCGATAAACTGGTTAAGTGCATTAACCCGTTGTTTAAGTCCCGCTTCAATACGATCCCACTGCGACCCTTGAATAATTCTCGGGATAATGTCGAAGGGCCATTCTCGATCTATGGAGCCGTCAGTATCGTTGTATACGGTAAATGTGATGCCCATAGTCCGGATGGCAAGCTCGGCAGCGGATTTTCGCTCGGCAAGCTGCTTGCGGTCCATTCCGGCCAGCAGCTGGCAAAGTGTTCCGGCACCGGCGCGCGCGCGGCCACTGGGCAGCACTAGTTCGTCAAAAAACCCAGGGGATTTATAAGTCTTCCAATTAATCGACATGCTTTCATATTTGCACATGGGCGATGGCCGTGCCACCATTGCTGGCGCAAAATTCTCTTTACCGCCATGACTTATTGCCTTGCCCTTAAAGTGGACGCTGGATTGATTCTGGCTTCCGACTCCCGCACCAATGCGGGGGTTGATCACATCAATACCTATCGCAAAATGCGTGTGTATGATCAGTCGCCTGACCGGACGCTGGTCATCCTCAGTGCTGGTAATCTAGCCACCACCCAGGCCGTCGCTAATCGCATTCAGCGAGACCTGGAAGATAGCCGTGCGAAGGTAAATCTGCACAAACTTGACTATATGTTTGATGCTGCTGAATACGTAGGGCAGATCAGTCGACGGGCTCAAAGCATGACTGGGCCTGGACAGGGGGCGGTGAATACCAGCGCTAGCTTTATCTTGGGTGGACAAATAAAGGGTCAGCCACCGCGCATTTACCTGATCTACCCGGAAGGCAATTATATCCAGGCCTCTGAAAGCGCCCCTTATTTGCAGATTGGCGAAACCAAATACGGTAAACCTATTTTGGACCGAGTCTTGCAGCCGGAGCTAAGTCTGGATTCGGCGGCCCGTTTGGCGTTAGTGTCGATGGATTCGACCCGTCGGAGTAACGTTTCAGTGGGTCCGCCATTTGAAGTAACTTATTACCAGACCGACCGTTTAACTGTGACTCGACAGCTGAGTTTTGACCAGGATGACCCTCAGGTAATGCGGGTATGCGAAGCCTGGGAAAAGGCACTCACAGACGGTTTTGCCGATTTGCCCCCGTTCAGTTGGGAGTAACCGGCCAGCCGGGGTTTTTAGAGGTCGTTGATGACCCGGTGGACAAAATCCAGCTTTTCAACCACGGCAGGGGTCAACGAAAATGGGTAGACGTCGCTAAGCCCCATACTGCGATTCATGGCGTTGAGGGCGACGGTTAGTCGTTGCCAATCGCTCACCATACTTTCAAATTCGGGATAATCTGGTGACCAGGGCCCAATGGCAAGACCCTTGGCATCTGTTTGAAGCGGTGACTCCATGGTGTGCTCACCCAGTCTAAAGCCCTGAGCGTGGGCCGTTTCCAGACCATCAAACATGTGCAGATAATGAGCCCAGGATTCCGCCCAATCCTCCCAAGGGTGGGAGCTGGCGTAGGCGCTGATGAAGTGTTGGTTCCACTCCTCATCGATTGGCGAGGCGTAATACCGTGAAAGTGCTGCTTGATAGTCCTCACGTTCGTCGCCGAAAAGAGCCCGGTACTCATTGAGCCAATGACCTGCCCGAATCAATTGATCCCAGAAATAGTGCCCAATTTCATGGCGGAAATGGCCAAGTAGAGACCGGTATGGTTCGTTCATGGCTTCCCGCAGTGTTTCCCTAGCACCGGCATCGGCCTCGGACAAATTGATGGTGATAACGCCACGTTCATGACCAGTGTAAACCGGGCTGCCCAGGGCGCCTTCGGAGTAGTCGCCGTTGTCTGCCATGAAGCGGAATGCTAATGCGTCGGATTTAGTTGGATCGGTTTCAGGGGTCAATCCCAGCTGATACAGCGTATTTAACATCCGTCGTTTTGCCGACTCCATGCGCCCCCAGAGGGTGAGGTTTTTCCCCTCGTTCAGGTTGGGGATAACTTGGTTGAGTCGGCAACTCCAGCATCGATCCATGGTGTCGTTTGCTTCCACAAGCCAGTTGCATACCTGGTGATTGGTCGCATTGGAACAATAGCGCCAGGTGGCGTCTAGGGGCCGCATTTGGGTCAGTTTGGGCGAATATCCAACCTGCCGATTACAGCTTAGGCAACGGGTGTTTTCAAAATGCAGCAAGTTGCCGCAAACACAGGAAAAATCTTTCAATTTTTAGCTTCCAGGCAAGGTGCCGCGGGGCGGGGTTAGAAAAGGGTGGCCTTAACCCTCAACCTATAATGATCTGTGTTCCTTCACAAGGTTCTCGAGTTCCGCTGAATTAATCCATCGGATCACAGTTGAGGCTCTAGCGAAGGGGTGTTAACGCCGCAAGATGGCCCACCAACGACCAATGTTGAGCAGACTCACCAACGAACCTGACACATAGGTGAGGGCGGCCGCGGTGAGCAGGCGGCGCGCATGCGGTTGATCCACGGGTTTTAAGATTTCACCGCCAACGAGCAAAGGCATTGCCCGTCGAAAACTGGCATCAAGCTCTGTGGGCAGGGTGATCAAATGAATCACGGTAGTGGTGGCTAAACTCAGCAAGCCGCCGATAATCATCAGTAGGCCCGCACCCGGCGCCCGGGTTAATAGCGTGACGAATGGTGCGGCAATCAGTATTGCTGCGCCGGTTTTTTGCAATGGCGCTGCCAGTGTGACTAAGCGGGTTCGCCAGACCAGGGCCGGGTAGCGATCCCTGTCTTGCAGTGCATGACCGACCTCATGGGCTGCGATGGTGATTGCGCTCAATGAGCGCCCATCATGGACATCTCTACTGAGTCGAACGACTTTATCCCGGGGGTCGTAGTGATCGCCTGCTTCGGTCAGTTCTACGTCGACGCTATCTAGACTCAATCCATCTAACAAATACCTGGCCAGTTCAGCGCCGGTCCCTGAGTACCTATCCGCGGGTGTGCTATACCTCCGAATCACATGCTTGACCCATAACCCGGGAGCGTAAATGACGGTAAGAACGATTGCGGCGATAAGTAGAACGTGCAAAGACTTCAGTCCGTGAAATTGGGTTTGCGGCCGGCCATGCCTGCCATGACAGCTTCCATTTGATTAACGCTACCCATTAACGAACCTTGTATTTTGGCCTCCAGAGCCAAAGCCTCGCGATCCGCTGCCAGTCGGGTTTGGAGAAACAGTTGTTTTGCGCCGCGCACAGCATCAGGGGATTGGTCAGCAAAGGTTCGGGCAAGATCCATCGCTGAATCGTAGGCCCCTTCCACCTGTCGAGTCACTAATCCCAATGCAACGGCCTCTTCAGTTTCCACCACTCGACCACTTAAGGTTAAATCCAGAAGCGTGTCATAACGCAGCAAAGCACGGGCACTGACGCTAGCGCCCATGTCCGGTATCAGACCCCAGCGAATTTCCATGATGGAGAGCTTGGCATCACTGGCCGCCAGACGCAGATCGCAGCCAAGAGCAATTTGCATTCCGCCGCCATAGCAATGTCCCTGAATGGCGGCGATGACCGGAACGGATAGTCGTTGCCAACCTAGGCAAATACGTTGATAGATATTGGCGCCCTGATTATCAACCTGGGTTAACAGTTCGTGCATTGTTTTCATTTGTGTTGGTTCAGCGCTCAGGCTGCCAACATCGATTCCAGCACAAAACGATGGCCCTTCGCCGGATACGACGATGGCGCGCACACCAGGTTCCTTGTCCAATTGCACGATAAGGTCATCTAGGGCGTGAAACATCTCCAGGTTTAACGCATTGTGTTTTTCTGGACGATTGAGTCGAACATCGGCAATCGCGTCCGTGACGGTAACAGTGACAGTGGAACTCATGGTGGGCACGGCCTTAAGTCGAATAGTTTTCCATTGTAACGACCCGGCGCCGGTGGCGTGGAAAAATTGCGACAGAAAACCTGGCTGATTCAGCCATGAATCAATCGTGCTAGAAATTGTGCCGGCCAGAAAGGCCGGCACAGGATCAAAGCTTCGTAGACAATGACGGTTCAGTGGTCCTGAATTGAGACAGGTAACCAGAAAACCATTGAGCCACGCGGGTGATTCCTAGCGACACAGTCGCCAGAATGATGACTCCCGATACAATGGGAACCAGCAGCAATCCTGCTGCACCGCCTACGATAGCGGCCAAAACCGATACCAGCAGATGGTTAGAACTTCCGTGTCCGACGAGATCGCACCCAGGGTTGGGATGTGAGTAACTATTCATAAGTATTGTTCTCGGCAAGACTAGGGATTTACTGAAGTTAGACATTTTTTGTGCCAGCTGGTCCTGACAGTGCTAAGTACAAAAATAATGCCTGTTCGACAGGCTTCAGTAACGTTTTGGGAGCGGTGTCCAAGGACTCAGAATTTCTATTCACACGATTGAAATCACAGGTGACCGTAGAAACGGGTTCCTCGAAAAGTCGTGCGATACTCATTCTTCAGAGTAGCCTTTGTTGCGTCGTCTCGACCCGGATGACTAAATTGCTCTCGTTGACGCAAAAGCCCGCAATGGCTTTTGTGAACATGACAACACTCCCAGCCCTCAGACTAACGCCCATACCCCAAAAAAGTGTGACGTAGTTCACATTTACGCCGTCACGATTGTTACCGTTCTCCCCGTTTTTGGCGCAATTACGGACATCTGCCAGAATTCAGGTGTCACCGCGTGGTAATTAGTTCAGCAATTATGCGGCCGACTTCAGGCTGATCAGAATTGAGTTGAACGTATTGCCCTGTTCCTTGCATGGCTAGCTTTTGCCATTGTTCGCGAGTGCCATTATGACCTCCCCATTGAACGGTATGGGTAATGATACCCCTGGCAGCATTGTGCCGAACCAAGGATGCGGTGGCTGAAGCTGATTCGCTGTGCCCTGGTGCGTCGCCGATCAAAACGATGACTTTGTCACCGAGGAGCGGCGAGTTTGTGAAGTGATGGGACGCCCGTTGGAGACCTTCTAAAACCGCTTCAGGAACATTGCCCCCTCCCTGGGTGTTTAGGCCTGACAAACAGGACAACAGCCGATCTGGCAAGTCCATTGGACATTGATGGGTCAGGTAGGCTTCCCCGTAGTCGCGATAGGCCACCAAGCCAATTCTCAGTTCGCCCCCGTGAGTCTCCCTGTGCAACTGCTCAATGAGTTGCGCCGCGTCCCTGCGGGCACCGTCAAGCACCGGCTGCATACTCCCTGTGGTATCCAGAACCAGCATGAGCTGAAGGTTTTTGGATTGACCAAGCCCAGTGCCGGCAGCATTTGATAACCTGGGCAAGCCAACAATCACAGTGGCGGTTACCGCCAGCAAGACGCCGACGAATATCAGCATCCTCATCGGGGAGTCCTCACATAAAGTCGTCGCAATGCCTGCTCGGCACGCTGGTTAGCCTGGTCGAATCGTGATTGCTCGGATTGTCGATTTTGAGTCTGACTACTGTGGCCAACGGGAAGCCAGGGCAGCAAAGCTTGAAGCAGAAAAAAGGTCCAGATCGTGAGGCTTATAGAGCCACCACTTTCGAACGCCCAGGCGGCACCAACAACCCCGCCCGCCAGGAGCATGCCGTCGCTGAGCACAGCCGCTACAGACCGATGCAGCAAAGCCCATCGAACCAACCAGGTCCAGGCCAACATGAAGAGCACACCGGGGCCGCTTAATGCACCCCAATAAGCACACGCTAGCAGGGTGGCCAATGTCACCAAGCCAGTCACCAGGCAGCCACTGACCCGGCCGACAGGGGGGCGCATCCAGCCAATGAGTAGCAAACAATAAGCCCCTAAGGTTGTGACAATCACCTGTGTGATCGTGACCGGCAGTGACAGCAGCGACAACACTACCAAGGCCAAGCTTGAGGTGACGCTCAGAAGAAGCGCCAGGAATATTAGTCTTGCTGGGGTAGGGCGGTTCATGAGTTTCCCCGTTGACGTTGCTCAGCCAGAAAAACCGCTTCCACATCCTGTTCGGAAACCGTCGACAAAACACCCAGTTCTGTGTCCGGTATTCGCGCTGAGGACTGTAGCGAATCTAGTGACTCTAGTTTGGTTCGAATACTGACTACCGTTGCTTGATTTTCATTCAGCTGTTGTCGAATC
>CAZLJY010000197.1:0-8076 GCA_964559945.1 uncultured Gammaproteobacteria bacterium
CGAACCTTGACCCGTTACATTGAGCCGATAGAGCAAACAAGCCGATTGGGGCTGGTTACGGGATGAGGCGGAGGATACAAGCCTGCCGGAAGCGTACGAGCCGCTGGTTGTTGCCGAAGGGTTAGTGACCCTGACTGACATCGTAGAAGATGAACTGATTTTAGCGCTGCCATTAATACCGGCCGCAACTGATGACACCGTGGAGGCGGGCTTTGGCCCGGCAAGCCCGGAAATGGAAAACCCGTTTGCCGTTCTCAGCGATCTGGGATTGAGCAAACGACAGTAACTACTGGAGATTGAAATGGCTGTTCAGAAAAGCAGACGGACCCCGCGAACACGGGGCGCACGACGTGGTCACGATAAGTTAACCACTCCCGCGTTGTCGATTGATTCCACTACCGGTGAGACGCATCTGCGTCACCACATCACCGCCGATGGATATTATCGAGGTCGTAAGGTTATCGATAGCGCCCCGGAAGTTGACGAAGACCTGGAATAAGCGCCTACGCTGTGTCTGATGTTAAGTCAGTGCAGGGGTCAACACTAATCCCTCGATTTTCGCGTCGTCGGGAGTTGGCATGAACCGAGTAGTGCTGGCCGTTGATGCGGCCGGCGGCGACCAAGGTGTAGCGGTTACCCTGCCAGCGTGCGGCAAGGCGTTGGCGGCCGATCACCAATTGAACCTGCAGGTTGTTGGTGATGAGAAAGCCCTTAGTCAGTGGCATGGCGAGTTACCTTCAAAGGTCGCTGATCGAGTTGCTTGTGTGGCTTCTGATGAGTTCATTGCGATGGATGAATCAGTGGGTGAAGCGCTTCGTAGAAAAACCCGTTCAAGTCTTGGGCGAGCGCTAGAGCTGGTTTATGAGGGCAGCGCGCAGGCTTGCGTGAGTGCCGGAAATACCGGCGCCCTAATGGCTTTGGCGCGGTCCATCCTGAAAACTGTCCCGGGTGTTGAACGCCCCGCTATCTGCGCGGCATTGCCCTCCAGGCGCGGCTTTACGACGGTGCTCGATCTGGGCGCCAATTCCACTGTCAGCGCCGATCATCTTTATCAGTTTGCCCATATGGGCAGCGCGGTGGCGAGACTCACGCGCCATATCGATGCACCCAAAGTTGGCCTCCTCAATATTGGTACAGAATCGATCAAGGGCAACGATACGGTTCGTCGTGCCGACCAGCTCCTGTCTGAGTCGGCGCTGAACTATGTCGGTTTCGCAGAGGGTCATGATATTTTTCTGGGTGACCTGGACGTTGTCGTGTGTGACGGATTTACCGGTAACGTAGCGCTCAAGTGCTCTGAGGGTATTTCTCGGCTGTTAATGGAGGAGTTGCGCAGTCTTGGCAAGGGCGGTGTTGCGGGTATCGCTGCTGCCGCTGCTGCCAGGCCGGCGTTTGGCATGATGCGAAAGAAATTTGACCCGCGGCAGTACAACGGCGCATCAATGCTTGGTTTGGGCGGTATTGTGGTCAAGAGCCACGGCGGTGCGGATGTGCCAGGCTTTATCAATGCGCTGGAAACGGCGGCTAGGGAAGCTCGCGCAGATATTGCTGAGCAGATTGCCGCTGATCTCGTACAACTTCTTTAATTTCGCGATAATCAAACAAAGACGGTTGACTCAGCCCCCTGCAAACCTTCAGGATTCGCTATCCATCAGGAGGATCTGACCCTGATTTACTCAACCATACAAGGCACTGGCAGCGCATTGCCTGACAAAGTGCTGACCAATGCGGATCTCGCTAAGCTGGTAGATACCAGCGATGAGTGGATTCAGTCCCGTACGGGCATTCGGGAGCGACGCATCGTTTCTGAAGGTGAAACCACTTGTGATTTATCCGAAAGGGCTGCGCTAAAGGCGATGGAGGCTGCGGGTGTGCAGGCCAGCGACCTTGATGCCATCATTCTAGGAACAACGACGCCGGACTTGGTCTTCCCTAGCACTGCGTGCTTGCTGCAAGATCGCCTCGGCGCGTATGGCGGTTGTGCGATGGACGTCAATGCAGCCTGTTCTGGGTTCCTTTACGCATTGGGTGTTGCGGACAAATTCATTCGTTGTGGCGACGCACGCACGGTGTTAGTGGTTGGGGCAGAGACGCTAACGCGAATGGTGGACTGGAAAGAACGAACCACCTGTGTGTTGTTCGGCGATGGCGCCGGTGCTGTCGTCCTAACCGCTGATGATAAACCAGGTATTTTGTCCACCCATCTTCATGCTAATGGTGCTCACAAAGATCTACTTAACGTGGATGTGGGTGTATCCCGCGGTTTTAAGCCTGAGGTTCAAGGCGGGCTTGCCATCACCATGAAGGGTAGTGAGGTATTTAAGGTGGCTGTGAACACCTTAGGTCAGATCGTTGATGAAACCCTTGCCGCCAATCAGATGGAGCGCAATGACGTGGATTGGTTGATTCCTCATCAAGCCAATTTGCGCATTATCAAAGCCACCGCCAAAAAGCTGGGGTTGCCCATGGAGCGTGTCGTGGTCACGGTCGACCGCCATGGCAACACGTCCTCGGGTTCGGTGCCACTGGCGCTGGATGAGGCAGTGCGGTCAGGTCGCGTTGAGCGCGGTCAAGTGCTGCTTCTAGAGGCATTTGGCGGAGGATTTACCTGGGGTTCGGCGCTGATTCGGTACTAGCATCTCGAACGGCCGATTGCCGCAAAATCGCGCGTGCACTAGCCCGCCGACGCCACATAATGATTACTGGCGTCGGCAACATGGTGTTCGCAGTTAATCAATCATTAAGAGCATCACTATGTCAGAACAATCCATGGCCTTTGTCTTCCCCGGTCAAGGCTCTCAGTCGGTGGGTATGCTGGGTGAGTTGGCGAGAGACTTCCCCAGTATCTTGGACACCTTTGGCGAAGCCTCTGACCGCCTTAGTATGGACCTTTGGGACTTGGCGCAAAACGGTCCTGAACAGGCGCTCAATAGGACAGAAAACACCCAGCCAGCGATGTTGGTAGCCGGCATTGCGACTTGGCGAGTTTGGCGTGAGAGTGGCGGCGACTTGCCAGCGATGATGGCAGGGCACAGTTTGGGTGAATACTCGGCTTTAGTGGCCAGCGGTGCCATGGATCTTGCCGATGGCGCGTGGTTGGTGGCCGAACGCGGACGGTTGATGCAACAAGCCGCGCCCCCAGGGTCCGGTGCCATGGCGGCGCTTATTGGTTTAAACCCAGAACGTGTGACGGCCATTTGTGAGTTGGCCGCTGAACAGGAAATTGTCTCTCCGGCCAATCTGAATGGCCCATCTCAGACGGTTATCGCCGGTTCAGTGGACGCGGTTGAACGTGCGGTTAAGATGGCAAAAGACGCGGGGGCTAAAATGGCGGCTATCTTGCCGGTCAGCGTCCCCTGTCACTGTGATTTAGTGAAGCCTGCCGCTGATGAGTTGCGTAACCGGCTCGCTCAGGTTTCCTTGCGTCAGCCTCAGGTTCCCGTCTTGCACAACGCCGATATCAAAATCTATAACGACCCCGATGATATTCGTGAGTCGCTGGTCCGTCAGCTGTATCAACCGGTGAGGTGGGTTGAGACCATTGAGTATCTTACGAATAAGGGCGTGACCCAGATTGTTGAGTGCGGGCCCGGAAAAGTGTTAGCTGGGCTGACCCGGCGTATTAATCGGAAAATTGGGCAAGCTGCATTGATCGACACGCCAGCCATTCATGCCCAGCTCAGCGAAGCGGAGTAGTTATGGAGCATGAAGGCAAATTAGCGCTGGTCACCGGCGCTTCGAGAGGCATCGGTGCAGCCATTGCCGCAGAGCTTCTGGCCACCGGTGCTACGGTGATTGGAACCGCAACCAGTGCCACTGGCGCTGAAGCCATCAGTGCCGCTCTTAAGCAGCGCGCTGACGACCTTGGCATTGGCTCTGAGAGTTGTGGTATGACCCTTGACGTCTGCGACCCCGAGTCAATTGCGGCACTGATGTCGGACCTTCCCCAGGCGCCAGCCATATTGGTGAACAACGCGGGGATTACTCGGGACCAATTGTTATTGCGCATGAGCGAAGATGATTGGGATGACATTATGGCAACGAATCTTAAGTCAGTGTTTAGGCTCAGTAAGGCTTGCATGCGTGGCATGATGAAGGCCCGTTTCGGTCGAATTATCAATATTGCTTCGGTCATTGGGCTGGTAGGGAACCCGGGGCAGGCCAACTATGCAGCGGCCAAAGCCGGTATTATCGCCTTTACCAAGTCCTTGGCACGAGAAGTGGGATCTAGAGGCATTACCGCAAATACGGTGGCCCCGGGTTTTATTGATACGGATATGACCCGGTCTTTGCCGGACGCTCAACGAGACGCCTTGCTGGGACAAATTCCCCTTAATCGACTGGGTGAAGGGCAAGACATTGCCGCGGCCGTCCGGTATCTGGCGTCCGAAGGAGCCAGTTATGTCACCGGCGAAACGCTGAATGTAAACGGCGGAATGTATATGAGTTAAACATTTGTTCGATTTCGTACAGCTGTTTTATTGTGCAGGCAGGCATTGAAACGCTGGATCAGCGCATACACATTCACTACAATGTGCGCGCATTTTAGGAGGAACACTTTCAAATGAGCAGTATTGAAGAGCGGGTCAAGAAAATTGTGGTTGAGCAGTTGGGCGTTAAAGAAGATGAAGTGACCCCCAGCGCGTCCTTTGTCGACGATCTTGGCGCCGATTCTCTGGACACTGTGGAATTGGTGATGGCACTTGAAGAAGAGTTTGAGTGCGAAATTCCCGATGAGCAGGCAGAGAAGATCACCAGCGTTCAACAGGCGATCGACTACATCAGTCAAAACGTCGGCTGACCAGATCTTTTCGGGTCTGTTTGTGAAGCTGTGCACCGATGGGTGCGCAGCTTCTTTCGTTCAGGAGTGGGCCGAGAATCCTGCGGGCACAGCGCCGCAGGTATTTTTCAACGTTCCCATTTACCGTTGACGCATTGGCGCAAGCTTGCAGGAGAATGGCCATGGCAAAACGCACAGTAGTGGTAACCGGTCTAGGAATAAAATCTCCCGTTGGTAACGACGTGGCGACGGCTTGGGACAACATTGTGAACGGTCGCAGTGGGTTGGGGCCTGTGACCAACTTTGACGCAAGCGGTTTTGCGACCCAGATTGCTGGTGAGGTGCGCGATTTTGATGTCAGTGAATATCTGTCACCCAAAGACGCGCGCAAGATGGACCCATTTATCCACTACGGCATTGCGGCGTCTGTGGACGCGCTCGCTGATTCTGGTTTGGACCTTGAGCAAGAAGACTTAACCCGTATTGGTGTCTCGGTGGCCGCTGGCATTGGCGGCATTGCGACCATCCAGAAGACGTCCATCCAGTATGAAAAGTCTGGGCCGCGGCGCATTTCGCCATTTTTTGTGCCTTCAACCATCATCAATATGGTGTCCGGGCATATCTCTATCATGTACGGCCTTAAAGGCCCCAATATGGCCACTGTTACCGCCTGTACAACGGGTACTCACAATATTGGTCTTGCTCAGCGTTTGATTGCTTATGGCGATGCCGATGTGATGATTGCCGGTGGCACGGAATTCGCCACCTGTGAGGTGGCTATGGGCGGGTTTGCATCCGCCAAAGCTATGTCCACCCGTAACGATGACCCGCAGGGCGCTAGTCGACCCTGGGACGAAGGGCGAGACGGTTTTGTGCTGTCCGATGGTGCCGGCGTCATGGTGCTGGAGTCTCTTGAGCATGCTCAGGCTAGAGGCGCGACAATTTATGCGGAGCTGGCAGGTTTTGGAATGTCTGGTGATGCCTTCCATATGACCTCGCCACCCGATGGCGGTGCAGGGGCGGCGCAATGCATGCAGGCTGCGCTGGGCGACGCCGCAATCAATGCCAACCAAATAAGCTATGTGAACGCGCACGGCACCTCCACGCCGGTAGGGGATTTGGCTGAGTGTCTGGCAGTGAAAACCACCTTCGGTGACCACGCCTACAAAATGCCAGTGAGCTCAACAAAATCTATGACGGGTCATTTGCTTGGCGCGGCCGGCGGGGTGGAAGCGATCTTCTCCGTCTTAAGCCTGCGTGACCAAGTCGTTCCAGGAACCATCAATTTGAAAACGCCCGGGGAAGGCTGTGACCTGGATTTTGTGGCTGATGGAACACGGGATGCGAGCCTGGAATACGCTTTGTCTAACTCCTTTGGTTTTGGCGGCACCAACGGTACTTTGGTGTTCAAGAAATCCTGAGTGTCCAACAGCCGCTGGAGCAGGTGAAAGACCTGCTAGCGGTTCACCGGCTTAACCCCCAGCGTTATCCGTTTTTGCTGCAAAGCGCGGCTCAAGGCACCCCTGACAGCCGTTTTGATCTGTTGTTCATGGCCAGCAAGCAGCATCTGGCGTTACCCGATACAGCGTCTGGTAGCCAGGCGGATACGTTCTTAAGGATGCTTGATCGGTGGACTACTCAAGGCCTTAACGGTGATCGTGCTGCGACCCAGGATCCATTGGATGCGCAATCGCCACTTCCATTTACCGGTGGTTGGTTCATTTACTTAGGTTACGAGGTGGCCCGCGGCATTGAGCCGATACTGGCCAACTTGCCTGATGCTCCCGCAGGATTTCCTCAGGCCCTTGCGGTTCGCTGTCCCGCGGCCTTTGTGTTTGATCACGAACTGGGCCAAATGACCGCAGTGTCGGAATCCCCGTCGCTGCTTCAGCAAATGATTGTCGATTATGAGCAAGCGCAGTCCTTGCCGTCGGCTCCTGTGGCGGTAACGGAATTGTCGGAAGACCCACCGGAGCAATTTCTCAACTCCGTTGACCGGGTCAGGCAATACGTCGTTGCCGGCGATATATTTCAAGCCAATATCTCTCGTCGCTGGTATGGGCCTCACGGGGGCGGCGCAGCGGATCTCTATGCGCAGTTAAAATCTAGTAATCCGGCGCCGTTTGCTGGATTGGCCAACTGGCAGGGCCATGCGGTGGTCAGTTCCTCCCCAGAACGTTTGATCGCTCAGCAGGGTCGGTTGCTGAAAACCCGTCCGATTGCTGGCACCTTTCCGCGCAGTCAGAATGCTGTGCGCGATCGGGAGCAGTGCAAAGCGCTTTTAGCTCACCCTAAAGAACGGGCTGAACACGTCATGTTGATCGACCTTGAGCGCAATGATCTTGGCAGAGTTTGTGAGCCTGGAAGTATTGACGTGAGTCAGTTTATGACCACCGAAAGCTATCCCAATGTGCATCATATTGTGTCTGAGGTCTGTGGCACTCGGCGCAAAAACATCAGCCCCGTTGAAGTGATACGTGCGGTATTTCCGGGCGGGACGATTACCGGTTGTCCGAAAGTCCGTTGCATGCAGATTATTGGTGAACTGGAAGGGGTGGGGCGAGGCCCCTACACTGGTGCCATGGGTTACCTAAATCTCAATGGCGACATGGATTTAAATATTCTTATCCGCACCATGCATCTGACTCGGGGACAGGTTTCCCTTAGGGCGGGTGCGGGAATTGTTGCTGACTCCGATCGCCAACGCGAACTTGAAGAAACCCACCATAAGGCAGCCGGCATGTTGGCGGCATTCGAAACACTGCCCCGGGATAGCCGCGTCAGTGACTGATGGCGCCAACGGGAGTGCGGCGATCGCATGGGTTGACGGTGCCCCCGCAACCGCTATCCCGTTGACTGATCGAGGATTTCTTTACGGTGACGGACTGTTTGAAACCATGCGTTTCGTTGATGGTCACGCCCCGCTTTGGTATTGGCACATGCAACGTCTGCAAGCGGGCGCCGCCAGGTTAAGACTTGACCTTCCGGACCCGTCTTTGCTGTTGCACGAGTGCCAACAGCTTGCCGGCACTGATGAGCGGGTTGTTCGGTTGATCGTCACCCGCGGCGATAGCCGTCAACCCGGCTATGCCAGTCACGGTAAAACCTCAGTGAGACGGATCGTTATGGCGCTGAGTATGCCGCCGGTGCGTGATGGTCTGAGGGTAGGGTTTTGTCCCCAGCCCATGTCCGGCGCCGGCCTTACCGCAGGCATGAAACATCTGGCCCGATTGGAGCAGGTATTGCTGGCCAGTGAGCAAAAGGTTGCAGACTGGGACGAGGGGCTGGTTTTTGAT